>WTHE01000714.1 GCA_011523315.1 Candidatus Binatota bacterium | reverse complement strand
GGATGGGCCTGGTCCGGGGTTAAGGAGAGCGTCAGACATCCCACATCCAGTAAGGAGGCGTCTATGGAAACCGCAGTTGTGTGTTCCGGTCTCTTGGGTTTGTTGATCTTTGGACTTGGTTTTATGGTTTCGATCACGCGGGGACAAACTGGAACCAGCGCAGGCACGGATGCCGACCCCGCAGACCGCCTGCATAAGATGGTCCGGGCTCACGGCAATGCCGCCGAATACGCACCCATGCTGGCCCTGCTCATGCTCATCGTGGCCAGGGGCGATGAACTGGCCGGCTGGGTGATGTGGACCATGATCCTGGTCACCGCCTGCCGCTATCTTCATGCGCTCGGCATGATCATGAGCGCGAGCCTGGACAACGCCCATCCGCTGCGCGCCGTGGGAGCCCTGGGCACCTATCTGGGCGGCGTCATTCTGTGCATCGCGGCGTTCATGGCCGGCTAGGGACAGACAGGCCCAGCGGAAGGACGCTCTCCCCTTCCGCCCCTCCACACTCCCGGCCTCTCCACCCTTCCCCATGTCGGAGAGCTGGCGTGAGGGCGCCGCCAGGGCCACCCCGATCAACGCCCGGGGCTGGTCGATGGTCTCGTTGATAGAGTAGTCGGCAGACGCCGCATCCACGTAGCGACAGGCAATACGCCGGGAGAGATCGCGCCATTCAGCATCACACTCGCCACGAAGACAAGTCTCGTCCCTCGACGCTGTGGGGGGGATCCTGCAACGGCCTCAATAGTGATATGAGCACACAAAACGAACAGGAGGATTTGCCCATGAAAGCTGCCGTATTCTATGAACACAACGCCCCGCTCAGCGTCGAAGACATCCAGATCGACGCGCCCAAGCGGACCGAAGTGCTGGTCAAAATCGCCGCCAGCGGCGTCTGCCACAGCGACCTGTCGGTCATGAATGGCAGTATTCCCTTCCCGCCTCCGCCCGCAGTGCTCGGCCACGAAGGCGCCGGCGTTGTCGAGGAGGTCGGCGCCGACGTGACGGCCGTCAAACCCGGCGACCATGTGATTCTGTCGTGGCGGCCGTCGTGCAGCCGGTGTGGCTATTGTGTCACCGGTCGGCCGCAGCTGTGCCAGACCGGCAACCTGGAGCTGTTCCAGGGCTACCTGCCGGACGGCACCTCGCGGCTGCATAAGGGTGACACCGAGATCAGACACTTCACCGGCGTGTCATCCTTTGCCGAATACGCCGTGGTGCCGGACAGCGGGGTGGTCAAGATTCGCTCCGACGTGCCGTTCGAAGCTGCGGCCCTGGTTGGCTGCGGGGTCATGACCGGGGTGGGCGCGGCGATCAACACAGCCAAGGTTGAGCCCGGCACCAGCGTGGTCGTCATCGGCTGTGGCGGGGTGGGCTTGAACACGGTGCAGGGCGCGGTCCTGGCCGGGGCCGAGAAAATCATCGCGGTGGATCTCAACACCGCCAAGCTGGAGCTGGCGACCCAGTTCGGGGCGACCCACCGCGTCAACCCCCAAGACGGCGATCCGGTCGATCAGGTACTCAGCCTGACCGACGGCCTGGGCGCCGACTATGCGTTTGAGGTCATCGGTCGCTCGGATACCGCAGTCCAGGCCTACAATTCGATTCGGCCCGGCGGCACCGCAGTCGTCGTGGGGGTGGCCAAACCCGACGATATGCTGACCATCCCGACGGTTTCGCTGTTGCAGGAAAAGACCCTCAAGGGCTCCATCTACGGCTCAGCCCGGCCCAGCGTCGATATGCCCCGCCTGCTCGACCTGTACGTGCAGGGCAAGCTCAAACTTGATGAACTGGTCTCACGCCGGATCGGGCTGGAAGACATCAACGCGGCGTTCGACTGGATGGAGCGGGGCGAGGTCGCCCGGAGTGTCATCATGTACTGAGCGATACCCGATATGGCGCGTACACGATCCACCTCGTCGCAAGACCTCGACTCTGTGGCCCAGCGCGACCAGCTGCCCGTGGTAGCCATTGTTGGGCGGCCCAACGCCGGAAAATCGACCTTTTTCAACCGCTTAAGCCATAATCGTAAGGCCATGGTGCATGCCACCCCGGGGGTGACCCGGGATCGGAACTTTGTCCGTGCGACGTGGCGCGGGCGACAGTTTGTCCTGGTCGATACCGGCGGGATCGACCCGACGGAAACCGCAGGAGTCGTCGGGCGCGTTCAGCACCAGACCCAGCTGGCGATTGACGAAGCGGATGCGCTGATCTTTCTGTTCGACGGCCGTGAGGGTCTCAACCCGGCCGATGCCCAGGCCGTAGACCTGCTGCGGCGTAGCCGCAAGCCGGTCTTGTTTGCGGTGAACAAGATTGACAGTCAAAAACACGCGGCGCTGGTCAGCGACTTTTTCAGTCTGGGCATCGCGCCCCTGTATCCGATCTCGGCCGCCCACGGCCTGGGCATCAGCGACCTGCTTGATGGGCTGACCCAGGGCTGGGAGCGAGACACCTCACCTCTTCCGAATCAGGCCGACGACACCGCCCTTCCGGTGGCCATTATCGGCCGTCCCAACGTCGGCAAGTCGTCTCTGCTCAACAGACTGGTCGGCTTTGAGCGCTCCATCGTCGATGCGACCCCCGGCACCACCCGGGATGCGGTTGACAGCCTGATTGACTGGCATGGCCACTCCATCCGACTGGTCGATACGGCCGGGGTGCGCCGCCGTCCCCGCATTCATGAGCAGATCGAACAGTCCAGCGTGCTGACCGCCCTCAGAGCGATTGAACGAGCCGAGGTGTGTCTGCTGGTCATCGACGCCGAGCAGGGCATGGCCGACCAGGACGCGCGGCTGATCCACTATGCCTGGGACCGGGGTCGGGCCGTGGTTCTGGTCGTCAACAAGTGGGATTTGGCCCCACCCGACCGCAAAAACCCGGCTCGCTATGAGGACGGCCTGCGTCGGCAGTTTGCCGTCACCCTGCCCCTGCCCGTCGTCTTCGTATCCGCGCTCACCGGCACTCGGGTCACCAGCCTGCTGCCACTGATCGAACGGGTGTCCGAGGCACACGCCACACAGCTCCCGACCGTCCAACTGAATCGCTGCCTGAAAGAATGGACCGAGCGAAACCCGCCGCCCAGCTATCGGGGCAAAACTCCCCGTTTTTTCTACATCACCCAAGTCTCGGCCAAGCCGCCGGTCATCGCCATCTATACCAGCGCTCCCCAGGCCATACCCAGGGGCTATGCGCGTTATCTTGAAAATCAGCTCCGCGAACGCTTTCCCCTGACCGGTACCCCAGTCAGACTCAGCTTTCGGACCCGGCGTAAGGAGCGCAGGGCTCCGGCGGCCCGGCCCCAGTAAAGAAATCCGGGGAGTCCGGCCCTATTCGATCACAATCCGGTCGCTCTCGGGGAACAAGCACTCGTCCTCATAGTACAGCCCGCCGCGCAGGCGGCAGTCCTGCTCGCCGAACATCTCATAGCTCGGCTGGTAGCACTGTTCCCCGTACGGAAAGCCGCCCCGTTGCTCACACCGGCCGGCCGGGGTCAACGGCGTCTCAATGGACTTTTTGATGTATTGCTCGAAATCGTCCCAGCGCTTAACCGGAGAGGCACAGGCGGACAGCACCAGGCTTAGCCCCACTAATACGCCGAGCGGGTTCCGTCTCATCATTGTTCTCGTATGTAGCGGTTTTTTGTCTCAGGCGTTAGTCCGGGGCTTCTCGCCGGTCGATAATCCGGGTTACCAGAGCCAGATCGGCCGGATTATCGACATCAATCGCGCACTCGGCAAACGGCATGCGGACGACCGCGATACGCGCCCCAATGACCCGCTCGGCGCGTTGTCGGGCGGCTTCGGCGTCCAGTCTGCCCAGGACCAGCCACACAAGGTTCCACAGCCCAAAGGTGCTGAGCAGGCGCCACGGACGCTTGCGGAACTGTCCGCTGTGGCGCCAGAACGCTGCGGCCGCCTCGGCGCCTGGGCCGGCGCGCAGGGCAAACAGGTTTGTGCCGCAAAATCGCTCGTCCCGGAACGGAATGAAGCTCCGCTTCGAATCGGGATAGGCGGTGCGGAAACGCGACTCGGCCATGACGCCGACAATCACGTCGGCGTCGCTCGTCCGCACTGCGTGACAAAAATATTCGAGCATCTCGGTCGTCAACAGCGGATGATCGGCCGTGGTCACCAGCAGCAGGTCTCCGGCACTGAGCTGCCGGACATAGCCCAGGGCGCTGGCGCTGGGCGAATCACCCACCGGCGCAAACTGGAGCAGTCCAGCCTCGTCCAGTGCCCGCAACTCGGCGATGGCGTTCAGACTGCTCGGATCATCGGTGCTGATGGCAAACCGCCGCACTCCGCGCACGGGCTGAAGACTCCGCAGCACCCGCGACAGCATGGGAATACCCCGGATCGGCACGAGGGCCTTATGGCTACAGGCCGCCGCCCGGGCCAGCGGCTCGTCCGGTCCACGGCGGCCTGCCAGCACCAGGACAGTCAGATCGGCTCGGGCCGTTTCGGGCATGCGGCTATTGTAATCGCCCGTCCATATTCAACCAGTCCCCCCTTGCAACCCTCTCTCACTCCGGCCCTCGCGCCGAGACGACTCACCTCAAGAGGGGCGGGTTTCAAACCCGTCCCTGCCGCTGTGTCCCAGCTTGACGCTGGATTGACCGCCCCATAGGCTATGGGACGCACCGAGACAAGGCCATGCGCATTTGGATTGACGCCACAGATATGCGCAGTCAACTGCGCGTGTTCGGGATGAGCCTCCTCGAACGCCAGCTCCAGGCAATCAGCCGGGCCGAGCTGGATCGACCCGAGGTGTGTGTCGTCCTGCCCACAGACACGCCTAGCCCTCACCTGCCCCACCTCGGGCGCCTCGCGGTGCGCTGGGAGCGGACGACCGGCCCGGTGCAAGACCGGCTCGCCGCAGCCGTCGCCAGGGCGGACGGCGAAGCGCTGATCGCAACCGAGGGGCACGCTATTATCGACGAACGCCTGCTGGACCATGTGGCCCGGCGTCCGGGCTCGTATGCAGCTGTGGGCGGTGAGGGGGAGGCGCGCACAGCTCTGCTGCGCCTCGAACACGAGGTTCCGACCGAACCCATGCCAGAAGCCCGGCTTCCAGCCCTGGCCCAGCACTACCTGGCTTGCGGCGCGCTGTCTGAGCTGCCCCTGGCCGAGGTTCCGTCGTACATCCCCAAGCTGCGCCGAGACCTGCCGATCTACCTGTTTGGCGTCACCGATTCGACCAGCCGAGACGCGGCCGAGCGCTTTCTGTTCTGGTCAAACTACAAAGGCTCGACCGATTTTTTCACCAAATACGTCTACCCGCCCCTGGTGTGGCTGCTGGTCCGGCCCCTGGCCCGCTGGCGGGTCCACCCCAACAGCGTCACCCTGATCAGCATCGTTCTGACCCTGGCTGCGATCCCCCTGTTCGGTCTGGGCTACTGGGTCAGCGGCTTTGTGTGCGCCTACGCCATGAGCGTACTGGACTCGGTTGACGGCAAGCTGGCGCGGCTGACCTTTCGTTCCTCGCGTCTGGGCGACTGGCTGGATCACGGCCTGGACATTGTCCACCCGCCGTTGTGGTACGCAGCCTGGGCCTGGGGGCTGAGCCAGGCAGACCCTGAGTCGGCGGTGTTTCAGGCTGCGGTGTGGATGACCGGGGTGTACATCCTTGATCGTATCGTGGCCGGCGTGTTCAGCTGGCGGCACGGCCGCTCGATTCACGGCTATACCCGGCTGGACGAGATCATGCGCACATTTATCTCGCGCCGCAATATCAACCTGCCCCTGTTCATGGTCGGCCTGCTGGTCGGCCTGCCGGCTGCGGTTTTTTATCTGATTGTGGCCTGGCAGGGAGCCTCGTTCGTCTTCCACGCCGACCGGCTGGTGCGTTTTTGGAACGCCCGGCCCACCAGCCCGCCGGCCGAGCTGGCGGTGAAGAAGCGCGGCTGACAGGCTGCAATCCGCCGAGACACCGCCATGCAGCTGCTGCTTGTCTTTGCCCGGACCTATCCCTACCACAGCGCGCTGGTGCTGGGCTGTCTCCTCGTGTCTGCCGTCTTCGAAGGCATCGGCTTTTCCAGTCTGCTGCCGCTGCTGAGCATGACGGTCACGGATCAGACCGCCGCCGGGACGGATGAGCCACCGGCCTGGCTTGAACAGCAGGTCAGCAACGGGCTGGCGATTTTTGGCTTGCAGCCCCATCTCGGGACACTGTGTCTGGTGATTGTCGGCGGCCTCGGCCTCAAAGCGGTCTTTGTCCTGATCGCCCAGCGACAGGTCGGCTATACCGTCGCCCATGTGGCAACCGACCTGCGCCTGTCCCTGCTGCGCTCGCTGCTGGCCGCCCGCTGGGAGTATTACACCCGCCAGCCGGTCGGGGGGTTTGCCAACGCCTTTGCCACCGAAGCGACCCGTGCGGCTGAGGCGTATCTGTTTGGCGCGACGATCATTTCGCTCAGTATCCAGACCGCGCTGTATACCGGCCTGGCGTTTGCCGTGTCATGGCGGGCCAGCCTGGCCGCAGCCGGCTTCGGCCTGGTGCTGGTGCTGGTGCTGAGCCGCCTGGTCCGCATGTCGCGTCGGGCCGGCGCGCGCCAGACCCAGCTCCTCAAGATCCTCCTGGAACGCTTGACCGATGTCTTGTCGGCGGTCAAACCGCTCAAGGCCATGGCCCGCGAGACGCTGACCGCCCCCCTGCTGGAAAAAGGCACCCAACGCCTGAACAAGGCGCTGCGTCGCGAGGTGCTGAGCCGGGAAGCCCTGCGCGCCCTGCAAGAGCCGCTGGTCATGGCCGCCCTGGTCGGTGGCCTGTACCTGGCGCTGAGCCGCTGGTCCCTGTCTCTGGACAGGCTTGTTGTTCTGGCCGTGCTGTTTGAGCGCACCTTCCGCAGCCTGGGCAGAGTCCAACGCCAGTATCAACGCCTGGTCGCCCGAGAGAGCGCCTATTGGTCTCTGCGTGAAAGAATAGACCAGGCCCAAACGCAGCGCGAGGCGTTGCAGCTGTCCGCTGCGCCCGTCCCACGCCTCCGCCGGGCGCTCCGTTTTGAGCAGGTCAGCCTCGCCTATGGCGATCAGACGATTCTCGACCAGGTCTCCCTGAGCATTCCGGCCGGTCGGCTGACCACCCTGATCGGGCCGTCCGGAGCCGGGAAAACCTCGACGGTCGATCTCATCGTCGGTCTGGTCCAGCCTCAGTCGGGCACGATCTGGATTGACGATACCCGACTCGACCAGACGAGCCTCCACGCCTGGCGCCGGGCGGTCGGCTATGTTCCCCAGGAAATCCTGCTGCTGCACGACAGCGTACTGATGAACGTGACCCTCGGCGATCCGAACCTGAGCCGCAGCGATGCCGAAGCCGCGCTGCGGGCGGCCGAAGCCTGGGATTTTGTCAGCAGCCTGGCAGACGGCCTCGACACCCCGGTCGGCGAGCAGGGCAGCCGCCTGTCCGGCGGCCAGCGTCAACGCATCGCCATTGCCCGAGCGCTCGTGCATCAGCCCCAACTCGTCATTCTGGATGAAGCCACGACCTCTCTCGACCCGGACACTGAAGCCGCCATCTGCGCCACTGTCCAACCCCTGCGGGGACACACCACGCTGCTGGCTATCTCCCACCAGCCCGCGTTGCTCGACGCCGCAGACCAGGTCTACCGCCTAGCCGGGGGCAGGATGGAGCGGCTGGGCCAGGGCCCGGCACCCCCCGCGCAGCCCACGCCTGAAA
>WTHE01000014.1 GCA_011523315.1 Candidatus Binatota bacterium | reverse complement strand
GGTGTGGATGTCCATGAAGCCGGGCGCCACAATCAAGCCGGTGGCGTCAATAACGCGCTGGGCGCTGCCCTGAACATTGCCCATCGCGGCGATCTTGCCATCCCGGATGCCGATGTCCCCTCGGAACGCGGGCATCCGCAAGCCATCAACGATCTTGCCGTTTTTAATAAGCAGATCATAATCAGCCATGCGATCCTCCTTTTTGCTCATGCGAGCAGGCTAATGGTGAAACCAAAAAATGACGTGAAATCCCATGTGCCTGGCCGCACTTCCGTGCAGCCTGTCATGCTCGGGTTCAAGAGGCTCTTTGGCTTCTAGCACACCCGGACCGGCTTTTACAATGGATGAAATGAGTAAACGTTCAGTCGGGAAAATCCCTCTCGCAGGGGGATTTGTGCGACACGAGAGTCCGCCTTGAAGAGAGCAGTTCACGCTGAAGCACGACCGGCGGGTTCGCGTAGCTTGCCAGCTCCGGCCGGAAGGGGGTACAAAGGGCGGGCTTTAAGGCTCCGGGAGGAGGGCTGTATCATGCGTGTCGCCGTGGGTGGATATCTCACCTGTACCAATTCCTTTGCCACCCAGACGGTGGGCTTGGAACGCTTCCAGGCCGCCACCCTGAGTGGCGAGCGGCTGCTCAGAACCGGACGCGGCTGGAGTGCGATTGGCGGGCTTGTCGATGTTGCCAGGACCGAGGGCTGGGAGCTGGTGCCACTCCAGTTCATCCTGCCCGGCATCGGCGGCAAGATCAGCCCCGAGGCCCACGACTATGCCAAAGACTCCTTCCGCTCCCTGCTGCGTCAGGCCGGCAGCGTGGACGGGGTGTTTTTGCAGCTCCACGGCGCGGCCGCAGCCGAGCATGTGGATGACTGCGAGGGAGATTTCCTGGCTGCGGTGCGCGAGGTGCTGGGGGACACGACACCGCTCATTGCCTCCCTGGACGGCCATGCCAACGTCACCCCCCTCATGGTTGAGCAGGCCAGTCTGCTGATCGGCGTCAAGACCAACCCGCACTATGATTTTGTGGCGGTTGGACGCGCGGCCGGCCGGGCCATGGCCGGCATGTTTGCCGGCAGCCTTGCACCGACCAGCGCCTGGGCTCAACCGGCCCTGGCTCCGGCCCTGCAAAAGCTGTATATCGCCCCCGGCTGGCCCATGGATCAGCTCATGCGTGAGGCTCACAACCTGGTAGCCGGTGATGCTCGTGTGGTGGATGTCTCGCTGCTGGGCGGCTTCTTCTGCTCCGATATCCCCGAGACCGGGATCAGCGTCACCGTGACCACCGACCGGGAGCCCGGTCTGGCCCGGGAGCTTGCCGAACAGATCTCGGCAGCCTGCTGGGCCAGACGCCACGCGTTTCAGGTCGATGTCGTGTCGGTCGAGGACGGGGTTCGCGAGGCGATCGAGACCGCACAGGGGCCGGTCGTGCTGGGCGACCTGGCTGACAGCGGCGGAGCCGGGACGCCCGGAGACGGAACGGTGCTGCTGGCCGAGCTGCTGAAACAGAACGCGCAGGGTGCGGTGGTCGGCAATATCACCGACCCGGCCGCAGTCCAGGCCGCGGTCCGCGCCGGGATCGGTCGCCAGGTCACACTCACGGTTGGTGGCAAGGTTGATCGCTTCCACGGCGAGCCGATACAGATCAGCGGCACGGTGCGGGTGATCCACGACGGGCGGTATACTGCCGCCACCCGGTTCAACGCCGGCAACTACCGCCGGGGAGCGACCGTTGTCGTGGACTGCGGCGGGGTGGAGGTGATTCTGACCTCACGGCCAACCCACGGCTTTGAGGTCAACCATTTCCGCAGCCTGGGTATTGAGCCGACCGCCCGGCAGATTCTCACCTGCAAATCAGAGCTGCAACACCGAGCCGCGTTTGAGGGCATCGCCAGCAAGATTATCGATGTGGATACGCCGGGGCTGGCCAACCAGATTCCGGGTCGCCTGCCGCATAGGAAGATTCGCCGTCCGGTGTTTCCGCTGGACGATATCTGAAGCCTGGAAGGGGAGCGGCCATGAACATTCGTCAAATCGACCACATCGGGATTGCGGTGCGAGACCTGGACAAATTCCTCAGCCTGTTTGGCGACATCCTGGGGCTGGAGATCCACGACCGTGAGGACGCCGACCCCTACGGCGGGCTGCGCAGCGCGTTTGCCAGGATTGGCGAGACCGATTTTGAGTTTCTCCAGGATCGGGCGCCGGACACGGACGACAAGCGTATTGACCAGCGCGACATTGCCCGCTGGATCGAGAAGCGGGGCGAGGGTATCCACCACATTGCGCTGCGCGTCACCGATATTGAGGAGGCGATTCAAGACGCACGGACCAAAGGGCTGCGTGTGCTTGACGACACCGGACGACCCGGTGCCCGGGGCTCAAAAATTGCCTTTATCCATCCCAAAAGCACAGGTGGGATTCTGTTCCATTTTGTGGAGCGCCAGGATGGGGAGTAGATGAGCAGTAGATGAGCAGGCTGAGCCAAATGAGCCAGAGACTGCATAGACAGACCATCCGCTCGGAGTTCAGGAAGTAAGACAAAAGGCGCTTGAGCCGCTTTTTACTGCGATTCATGGGAGAGATGTGTGCCGGAATCGAAACAGTGATGACCAGAGGGCGCAATTTCTGATTCGTTACTCGCAAAACCAAGAACGGTCCCGTCACAATTGCATTGATAAGCCGAAATGATGTCTTCGTGCGAAATGATCCGCAAAGTTGACACAATGGCCGTTATCAGTCTCTCCAAGGAGATCAGACATGGCCCAAAAAAAGGCCGCTCGTAGACGTGCGGCTGAAAAACGCGCCAGACGCGCCAGACGCGCTAAATCCACGGTGTCCCGGCCTGCGGTGGAAGACCAGCTGGGGGCCCTCATCACGTGGATGCTTGAGGCGACCGGTGCGGACTACAGCGCAGCCGCTTATTTCGGCTTGCATGGGGAGTGTACCATCTGCCGCGTCCGGGTCGGCGTGGTCGCCGCGCAGTTTGTGGACATGGCCCCGTCCGGCCTTGGAGGAGGACTTGAAGCAGGATTTGCCGGAGGATTGGAAGGAGGCATTGAGGGAGACCTTGAGGGAGGACTTGAGGGAGATTTTCCAAGAGGACGTTCGCCGTCAGGTCCGGGAGGGTCTGACGGAAATTGAAGCTCTGAAAAGACCTCTATCCTAAGTCGACACTTTGGCCGCTATCAGTCGGGGTGGGGGATACTGACGTTGAGGGTCATGGACGTTTGATGCACCCAGCGCGAATAGCGGCTTGCTGAGCGGGGCACAGGTCGGCAACGACGAGCGTGTACATCCGATACCCCGGCTCGTCGATCTCGAAGAAACAGGGGATCGAGAAGGATAAGTCTTCGGCCAGGGCGGCACAATCCAGTACACCGCCGGCGTTCACATGGGGAAAGAGAAAGAAAGCCAACAAAGCCTGAAACCGCTGGGCACTGCGTGCAGCCAGCCCATTTTGCGCGCCCATCTCGTGATGCCAGTTCCGCAAATGGTGCACTTTTTGCCTGTTCGTCTCCAGGTGGTGAAACGCCTGGAGGAAGGGAATGGGGGGATCGTCCTCACTGGCGTACCCAGTTCCTAGCAGCACTACGGTCCCCAGGAGGATAATCAGCCGGTACGGCACCATCGTTCTTCTCTTTGGTCCGCCCGCGCCGGACCATTCGGGGGAGCGGGTGGCGCCCTGGTCAGTGCGGAACTACACGACGATCAGTCCCACGACGATCAGCCCCACCGCGACCCGCCCCACCAGAATGCCGATCCAGCAGCGCCGGAGCAGCGCGGCTGGAAAGTAGAGAGAGCCGTGCATCATAGCCGCGACTATAGGCGACCCGCGCCCTTCCTGTCGCCACCAAAATTGGAGGCTGGCTCCAAAAAGCCGGCTGGCATACGCTGGCGGCCTCCCTCCCCCTCGGGGCCGTACAGTGTAGGCTGAACGATGCGAGACACTGACCCGCTTTTCGCCGAGGACGGCGTGCGACCGTCGCAATTCAGCGTGGCGCGCGTCCAGGCGCGCGCTGAACACGCCCTGTGGGGTGCCGTGCTGGCGCAGGCGCGGGCGGACCTGCGCGGCGGCGCGAGTCTGAACCGGGAAAAGTCCCGGCAGCGGGCGCAGCTGATGGCCGAGGCGCGGGCCTGGATTGCGGACCGGGCCTGGACGGGCGTCGGCTCTTTCCCCTGGGTCTGCGATGTCCTGGGTCTGGACGCGGCGCGGGTGCGGGTGGCGCTGGTCGCGCCGGCCCGGCCGGGAACGGAAACCCCCGTGCTGGCTGAAAGTTGACACAATGGCCGTTATCAGGCGTAACGGTCAGCTCGGCCGTGTGCGAGCGTAGGAAAATCAGGGGCTTACGGACCGAGACAGGTCAGGCTCGGCTGAACGAATCGCGGGTGAAAGGGCGAGCTGGCCGAAGATTGTTCAGGTCGGGCCGAAATGGGGCGTCTGATAATCGTCTATTGTGTGAAGCTTGGGCGGAAAACGGAGAGAACGATGCAGGACCTAGTAAAGTCAATTGTGAAGAGCGTAGCTGGTCACTTGGCTCTTGATCCAGAATGCGACCAGGCGGTCCCGCTTGATGTTGTCAAGCAGTTCGGCGGACGACCGCACAAACGGCCCGGCGGTGCAGCTAATGCTAGGTTCGCACGAATCCTCACGGCCGACCGGCTGGCTATGATGGAGCTAGCCACCGCGACGTGGCTGGTCGGGAAGTCGCCCACGCCGGCAGACGTGAGCGCAGTCGTAGACGCCGCTATATCATGCCTTGTTCCCGGCGGCCCGTCCGGGCTGGCTAATCCCTCCCCTGGTGACGTGCGAGATTATTTCTGGCTAGCCGGTAAGAAGACAAAAGTCGTTCACAAGGTGGGCCTCCTCAATTCGCGCCAGAAGCGGGAACTGACCAAGCAACTGACCGATCTCCTGGCCCGAGCCCGTGCTGCATGCGTTCCGCAACAGGATACCTTCCCGCCGGAAGCGGCCGACGAAGAGCTTTCCGACTCGAAGAATGAAGAAGACGCACGAAAGCGGATTCAGCGAATGATCATACAACGCCGCGGGCAAAAAAAGTTTCGAGATGATCTGATTTCAGCCTACGGCAGAAAGTGCGCGGTTACAGACTGCTCCATTCTCGATATTCTTGAAGCAGCTCATATCGTTCTGTATCGTGGTGACCATACGAACAAGATATCCAATGGCCTTCTTCTCCGGGCCGACCTGCATACTTTGTTCGATTGCCAGTTGCTGGCGATTGATCCAGACACCATGAAAGTTCTGCTTGCCCCATGTATAGCGGGGAGCGAGTACAAAAATTGGTGTGACCGCCGCATTCGGCTGCCGAAAAGCATCAAGGATCAGCCAAACAAAAAAGATCTCAGAAAGCACCTTGAGACTTGCAGGAGCGTCTGGGGAGAATAGAAGCGGCTTCAATCGCAATGGGGACGCGCTGATCGAGCGTCCCGACTCGTCGCCTTTCCTCCACCCGGTGCTAGCCTTGCCCGAGTCTAGCACCGGGGAGAAAGGTAAGACCGGGCCAGCACGCCACCATTGAGGAAGCGCACTGGCCATCTGCCGTCCCCCTCTCACCCACCGCTCCTTACCATCTTGCTCCCCCGGTGTATCATTCTCCTGCACCCGCCTCCCTACTTTGGTCAGGAGCAAGTCACGTTTTCGCTTTGCTCAAACGCTTGGTCAGGGCGTTGCCCCGACACCCCGTCCGGGCCGGCGTCCTCGCCGAGACCGCTGCCCCTCCGACTGCATACGCTCAGCCGCTCTCTCGATTGCCCCTATTGCCTGTCGTGCAGGACATGCAGGTTGAGGCTCACCCACACTGCGGCGCCCAGACAGCCCGCGCCGGTCAGGGCGACGGTTAGGGGTGCGCCGATGTAAGGCGCCAAGCTGCCTGACAACAGGCTGCCGACCGGGGCGGCGCCCATGATCATGATGAAGTACAGGCTCATCACCCGGCCCCGCAGGCGATCCGGGGCGATGGTTTGCAGCAGGGTGTTGACGGCAGCCATCGGGACCATAAAGCCTGAGCCGACCAGGGGCAGGATCAGCAGCGACAGCCACAGGTTACGAGAGTAGGCAAACAGGATGAGCCCCAGGCCAAACCGGACCAGGGCAAACGCAATCGCTCGACCCAGCCTGTCGGTCCCCCGATGCCGGGCCAGAAAACTGACCCCGATCACCGCGCCGATCCCGGCCGCGCCCATGAGCAGGCCCATGCCGCTCGGTCCGCTGTTGAGAATATCCTTGGCAAACACCGGCATGAGAACGGTATAGGGGGTGCTGAGCAGGCCGACCAGACCGATCAGGATCAGGGGCAGGCGGATGGACGGCGTGCGGACGGCGTACACAATCCCCTCGTGGATAAAGGCCGACACCGACCTTTTTGAGGCGGCGGTGCGGGTCCGGGGCGGCAGCCGCATGGCCAGAAACCCGCCGATAATGGCCAGGTAGGACAGCGCGTTGACCGAAAAACACGCTCCCTCCCCGGCGTAGGCCACGACAATGCCGGCCAGCGCCGGACCCAGAATCCGGGCGCCGTTGACCAGAGCCGAGTTGAGCGCAATTGCGCTGGGCAAATCCTCTCGGCCGACAATTTCCATCAGAAAGCTCTGTCGGGCCGGCATCTCAAAGCTCTGGACTATCCCGGCAAACAGCGCCAGAAAAAACACCTGCCAGGCCGTAATCCAGCCGCCCAGGGTCAGGACGCTCAACACCGCAGCCTGGAGCATGGCCAGCACGAGCATGAGCAGGATGACGTGGTAGCGGTTGAAGCGGTCGGCCACCACGCCCGCCAACAGGCCGAGCAGCAGGGAGGGCAGCTGCCCGGCAAACGACACCAGGCCGAGCATGAATGCGGACTGGGTCAGCTGGTAGACCAGCCAACCCTGGGCCACCCATTGCATCCAGAAGCCGGTCCGGGAGACGAACTGACCGACAAAGAACAGCCGGAAGTTGCGGTGCTGGAGCGCGCGCAGACTGTAGGGCAGCTGCCAGCCGAAGGCGCTGGCCGGTGCGGGCGGTGCAGGTTCGGATTCTTGGAGTTGTGTGTGGGCGAGAGGTGCCGGCTTGGATACCACGGCCTGAACCTATGCGCCGAGACCTGGGCTGTCAATGAAAAGGGCCTGTGCCTGGCCCGTTGGCCCTTGTGCCGGTCCTTGGTATAAGACACCCACAGAGAGGAGGGCACACGCATGGAAGTTGGCGTTTTAGTGACCGCTACCGCCCAGAGCGGCGATCTGGCCGAGGTCGCCCGCCGGGTCGAAGCCGAGGGCTTTGATTCGCTGTGGATTCCCGAGCATCCGGTCATTCCGGTTGGCCACCAGACCCCGTTTCCGGCCGCCGCGGACGGGCAGCTGCCGGAGCACTACAACCGCTGGGCCGACCCGTTTATCGCCCTGACCGTGGCGGCGACGGTGACCACAAAGGTCAAGCTGGGGACCGGCATCTGCCTGCTGCCCGAACGGGAACCGCTGGTCACGGCCAAAACCATCGCCAGTCTCGACCTGTACTCCGGCGGGCGGGTGGTGATCGGCGCCGGGGCCGGCTGGTTACGGGAAGAAACCGAAGTCCTGGGAACCGAATTCCGGCTGCGCTGGAAGCGTATGCGGGAGACGGTCGAGGCGATGAAGGTCCTGTGGACCCAGCCTGAAGCCGCCTATGAGGGCGATCTGGTCCGTTT
>WTHE01000159.1 GCA_011523315.1 Candidatus Binatota bacterium | reverse complement strand
GCCAGTTCGATATTGTGTGGAATACCGACGGACCGATCCGGGCTCAGGCCTGGAGCCCGTTCATTCCCGACAGCGCCGAGAAGGTCGCCGACTGGACCTATCCGTGGGTGTGTGGCAACTGCACCGCACCGCAGTTCAAGCACTGAGCGCGGGGGCTGAGCCGTTGATGCGGCTCGGCTCGCCGCCAGCGGAACGCGTATGACAGTCTGGTCTTTTCTCGTGCGGCTGAGCGTCGTGGTGACGCTCAGCCTTCCCTTTGTCAGCTCCGGGCAGGCGGCCGATACGGCCGAGCTGCTCAAGGGGCTGGGGGCAAAAAGCCGCAGCCACATCAGACAGGCTATCGGCGAGCTGGGCCGGCTCAACGACCCGGCCGCCCTGCCGGCCCTGGAAGCCCTGGGCGAACGGCGCCTGCGGGTCGATGAGGCGGGCAATGTCTACATCGTCGAGGAGGACGAGCTGCGGTCAGCGCTGAGCGGCGAGCCGGTCGGCCTCGACCCCGCGCGTCTGCGCACGCCCCGGATCAATAACGCCATTCGCCGCGCCCTGCGGCCGGTGATCGCCCAGCTGCGGCTGGGCTCTCCGCAGGCCGAGGTGCGTCTGGCTGCGGCCGAAGAGCTGGCCAGGCGACCCCAGGCCGGGATGGCCGGTCACTTGCAGGCCGCCCTGGAGCGCGAGCAGGCGCCGGCCGTGCGTACCGTACTGGCCGTTGCCCTGGCCCAGTTGCAGCTCCAGAGCCAGGACCAGGCCGAGCGTCTGGCCGCGATTGGGATGATTGGCGAGTCCGGGAATCTGGGGCTCAGACCCCAGCTCGAAGCCCTGCTGGAGACCGACCAGGCCGGCGCGTTTGTCGAGCCCGACGCGGCGGTCCGCCAGGCCGCGCAGACGGTCCTGACCAGTTTTGAGCGCCGCCAGCTTCTGATTAGCGGCTTCGGCAACCTGTTCTACGGCTTCAGCCTGGGCAGCGTCCTGCTGCTGGCCGCCCTCGGCCTGGGGATTACCTTCGGCCTGATGGGCGTGATCAATATGGCCCACGGCGAGATGCTGATGCTCGGCGCCTACGCCACCTATGTGGTCCAGGGCATATTCCAGGAGCACTTTCCGGCCCTGTTTGACTGGTATCTGGTTGTGGCCGTGCCGGCCGCCTTTGGCGTGTGTCTGGTGGCCGGCATGATCCTGGAGCGCGGCGTCATCCGTTTCTTGTACGGCCGCCCGCTGGAAACCCTGCTGGCCACCTGGGGCATCAGCCTGGTGCTGATTCAGAGCGTACGGGTCGTGTTTGGCGCCCAGAATGTCCAGGTCGCCAACCCGGCCTGGCTGTCGGGCGGCACCGAGGTGTTGTACGGCGTTGTCCTGCCCTACAGTCGGCTGGCCATCCTGGGCTTTGTGGCCGTGGTGGTTGGCGCGGTGTGGCTCATCCTCCAGCGCACCCGCCTGGGTCTCCAGGTCCGGGCGGTGACCCAGAACCGGCCCATCGCCTCGTGCATGGGCATTTCGGTCGCCCGGGTCGATATGTGGACCTTTGGCCTGGGTTCGGGTATTGCCGGCCTGGGTGGGGTAGCCTTGTCGCAGATCGGCAATGTCGGCCCCGAGCTGGGCCGCCTGTATATTGTCGATTCGTTCATGGTCGTCGTCCTGGGCGGGGTGGGTAATATTGCCGGGACGGTGGTCGGGGCGCTGAGCCTGGGCCTGGTCAATAAGTTCCTCGAACCCGTCGCCGGCGCCGTATTGGGCAAGATTGGTGTGCTGATTTTCGTCGTGCTGTTCATCCAGCAGCGTCCCCAGGGGCTGTTTGCCCTCAAGGGACGGCTGGCAGAGGGCTAGTCCCGTGGCCGTTGTTTCCCTGACCAAAGCCCCGGCCGAGCCGCTCGAAGAGCAGCGGGGTGAGATGGCGCCGCCCGCCTCGGGCCTGCTCGGGCTCCACACCCGGGGCGGCTGGAGCCTGGTCCTGGCGGCGCTGCTGCTGGCCCTGGTCGTCGTTCCGGTCCTGAACCTGCTGCCGGCCGAGTCGGCCTTCCACCTGCCCGACTATCTCATTCCTCTGCTCGGCAAGTTCATGTGTTACGCCCTGGTCGCCCTGGCGGTCGATCTGATCTGGGGCTACGCCGGTATTCTCAGTCTGGGTCACGGCGTGTTCTTTGCCTTGGGCGGCTACGCCATGGGCATGTACCTGATGCGGGCCATCGGCACCGAGGGCGTCTACCGCAGCGCGCTGCCCGACTTCATGGTCTTTCTGGATTGGAAGGAGCTGCCGTGGTACTGGTACGGCTTCAGCAGCTTCGGCTTCGCCCTGTTCATGGCCCTGCTGATTCCCGGCCTGCTGGCCTATATCTTCGGCTTTTTCGCCTTCCGCTCGCGCATCCGTGGGGTGTATTTCTCGATCATCACCCAGGCCATGACCTACGCCCTGATGCTGCTCTTTTTTCGCAACGATACCGGCTTTGGCGGCAACAACGGACTGACCGACTTCAAGCGCATCGTGGGCTTTTCACTCCAGGAACAATCGACCAAGCTCGGCCTGTATATGGTGTCCGCAGCCGTCCTGGTGGCGGCCTACCTGGGCTGCCGCTATCTGGTCAGGTCCAAGCTCGGCCGGGTCTTGACGGCGGTCCGCGACGCCGAGAGCCGCCTGATGTTCTGCGGCTACAACCCGTACAGCTACAAGCTGTTTTTATGGACGCTGTCGGCTGTCCTGTGCGGCCTGGCCGGGGCCTTGTACGTGCCTCAGGTCGGGATTATCAACCCCAGCGAGATGCAGCCGTCCAACTCGATCGAGATGGCGATCTGGGTGGCGGTCGGCGGGCGCGGCAGCCTGTCGGGCGCGCTGCTGGGCGCGTTTCTGATCAACGGCGCAAAGAGCTGGTGTACGGTCGCCTTTCCCGACCTGTGGCTGTACATCCTGGGCGGTCTGTTCATCGCCGTGACCCTGTTTCTGCCGCGCGGGGTGATCGGCCTGTTTCGGCCGACCGAGCGCGCCGCGCAGCCCTAGCCTGGAGTCCGGTATGGAGCCTACAAACGAGACGACTGATCGCGATCAGGGCGGCAGCCCGGTGCTGGCCCATGTCGCCCGGCCGGGCGTGATCGACACCAGCCACGGGGTGAGCCTGTATATCGAAGACCTGACCGTCAGCTTTGACGGCTTCAAGGCTCTGGACGGGATCAGCCTGTATCTCAACACCGGCGAGCTGCGGTGTGTGATCGGTCCCAACGGGGCCGGCAAAACGACCCTGATGGACGTCATTACCGGCCGCACCCGACCCGATAGCGGTCGGGTGTTCTTTGGCAACAACCTGGATCTGACCCAGCTGTCAGAGTACGAGATCGCCCTGGCCGGCATCGGCCGCAAGTTTCAGGGACCGACCGTGTTTCAGGGCCACAGCGTGTTCGAGAACCTGGAGCTGGCCATGCAGGCGACCAAGACCGTGTGGCACAGCCTGATGGCCCGCCTGAGCGGCGAGCAGCGCGACCGCATCGGCGCCACCGCCGAGACCATCGGCCTGCTCGACCACCTCCACACCCGAGCCGGCCTGCTGTCCCACGGCCAAAAGCAGTGGCTGGAACTGGGCATGCTGCTGATCCAGGACCCCCAGCTGCTGCTGGTCGATGAGCCGGTCGCCGGCCTGAGCCAGCACGAGACCGAGCGGACGGCCGAGCTGCTGGTCTCGCTGGCCGGCCAGCATACGGTCGTGGTGGTCGAGCACGACATGGAGTTTGTGCGCAGTCTGGCCCGCCGGGTGACGGTGTTGCACGAGGGCCGGGTCCTGGCCGAGGGCAGTATGGCCGAGGTGCAGAACGACCCTCGGGTGGTTGAGGTGTATCTGGGAGCCTAGCCATGATCCACATCGAGCAGCTCAACCAGTATTACGGCGAGAGTCACATCCTGTGGGATGTCAGCCTCGCCATTCCGGCCGGCTCGTGCACCTGTCTGATGGGACGCAACGGAGTGGGCAAGACCACCTTGCTGAAGACCATCATGGGCATCCTGCCGGCCGCCTCGGGCAGCCTGCGGTTTGAGGATCTGGAGCTGACGAGTCGCCCGGCCGAGCTGCGAGCCCGGCTGGGTATCGGCTATGTGCCCCAGGGGCGTGAAGTCTTTCCCCGGCTGACGGTTGAGGAAAACCTGCGCATCGGCCTGCCGGCGCGGCGTGACGGGCGGAGGGCGATCCCGGATATGGTGTTTGACTTCTTTCCGGTCCTGAAACAGATGCTGGGCCGGCGGGGCGGCGACCTGTCGGGCGGGCAGCAGCAGCAGCTGGCCATCGGCCGCGCCCTGGCGCTCGACCCCAAGCTGCTGATTCTGGATGAGCCAACCGAGGGCATTCAGCCGAATATCGTCCAGGAGATCGGCGATATTCTGTTACGTCTCAACCACGAGCAGGGGCTGACGATCCTGCTCGTGGAGCAGAAGCTGCCCTTTGCCCGCCGGGTGGCCGACGCCTTTGCGGTGATGGAAAAGGGCAGTGTGGTTGCCGAGGGACCCATCGCCGGGCTGACCGACGAGATTGTCCGCCGGCATTTGTCGGTCTAGCAAGGGGAAACGTGTCAACAGATTCATGTGCTTGGACGACACGTTTCCTCTTCGAGGAGGAGCGCCGTGCACTTTACCCCCCACGAACAGGAAAAGCTGATGATTTACCTGGCCGCCCAGCTGGCCCGCGAGCGGCAGGGACGGGGGCTCAAGCTGAACTACCCCGAGGCCATGGCCCTGATCACCAGCGCGATTCTCGAAGGCGCGCGCGACGGCCAGTCGGTCGCCGAGCTGATGTCCTACGGGGCGACGATTCTCGGCCGCGACGAGGTCATGGACGGGGTGGCCGAGATGCTCGATCTGGTTCAGGTCGAGGCCACGTTCCCGGACGGCACCAAGCTGGTCAGCGTCCATCAGCCGATTCGCTAGGAGGCAGGCATGAGTCACACGATTGAGCGTCGGCAGTATGCCGAGATGTTCGGGCCGACCGTGGGCGACCGGCTGCGTCTGGCCGACACGGAGCTGGTGATCGAGATCGAGCGCGACCACACGGTCTACGGTGACGAGGTCAAGTTTGGCGGCGGCAAGGTGATCCGGGATGGCATGGCCCAGTCGCCGGTCCAGACCTCGGCCCAGGGTGCGCCCGACCTGGTCATTACCAACGCCACGGTGGTCGATCACTGGGGGATTGTCAAAGCCGACGTGGGGATCAAAGACGGCCGTATCTGCGGCATCGGCAAGGCCGGCAACCCGCTGCTGATGGACGGCGTGTCGGCCGAACTGGTCATCGGGCCGGGCACCGAAATTCTGGCCGGCGAGGGCAAGCTTCTGACGGCGGGCGGGATCGACGCCCATATTCACTTCATCTGTCCGCAGCAGATCACCGAAGCCCTGGCCTCCGGCATCACCACCATGTTTGGCGGCGGCACCGGCCCGGCGACCGGCACCAACGCCACCACCTGCACGCCCGGACCGTGGAATATCGCCCGGATGCTCGAATCAATCGAATCCTTTCCCATGAACCTCGGGTTTTTGGGCAAGGGTAACGCCTCGCGTCCCGAGGCGTTGCGCGAGCAGATCGAGGCCGGGGCGATGGGACTCAAGCTCCACGAAGACTGGGGTTCGACTCCGGCGGCGATTGATTGCGCCCTGTCGGTGGCCGACGCCTACGATGTCCAGGTCGCCATCCACACCGATACCCTGAACGAGACCGGTTTTGTCGAGGACACGCTGGCGGCCTTCAAGGGCCGCACGATCCACACCTACCATACTGAGGGGGCGGGCGGCGGCCACGCCCCGGACATCATCAAGGTGTGCGGCTTTCCCAACGTCCTGCCGTCTTCGACCAACCCGACCCGGCCGTTTACCGTCAACACGATTGACGAACACCTCGACATGCTGATGGTCTGCCACCACCTCGACCCCGGCGTCCCCGAAGACGTAGCCTTTGCCGAGTCGCGCATCCGGCCGGAAACCATTGCGGCCGAGGACGTGCTGCACGATCTCGGCGCCTTCAGCATGATGGCCTCGGACTCCCAGGCCATGGGCCGGGTCGGGGAGGTGATTCTGCGCACCTGGCAGACGGCCCATAAGATGCGCGTCCAGCGCGGACGCCTGGCCGAGGAGAGCGGCGACAACGACAATTTCCGGGTCAAGCGCTACCTGGCCAAGTACACCATCAACCCGGCCCTGACCCACGGCATTGCCGACCACGTCGGCTCAATCGAGGTCGGCAAGCTGGCCGATCTGGTGTTGTGGGAGCCCAAGTTTTTCGGCGTCAAGCCCGAACTCATTCTAAAGGGCGGCTTTATTGCCTGGGCGGCGATGGGCGACCCCAACGCTTCGATTCCGACCCCCCAGCCGGTCTTCGGTCGGCCCATGTTCGGTCATTTTGGCCGTGCCCCGGCCAGTCTGTCGCTCAGTTTTGTCTCCCGCGCGGCGCACGACAACGGTCTGGCCGAACAGCTCGGGCTGCAAAAGCGGCTGGTGCCGGTCCACAACTGCCGCCAGGTGGGGAAAACAGACCTGATCCACAATGGGGCGCTGCCGCACATCGAGGTCAATCCCGAGACCTACGAGGTCCGGGCCGACGGTCAGCTGCTGACCTGCGAGCCGGCCAGCGTGCTGCCGCTGGCCCAGCGCTACTTTCTGTTTTGACAAGCGCTTCGCACCAGCGAACTCGGCGTTAGGTCGTATTCCAGCGACAATACTCGGTGTGGCGCGCTCCCAATTGGGGCTTTCACCCATCGTCACAGGCAGAGTTTCCGTGGTGTCTCCCTTCCTGGAGGAGAATCCTTATACCCAGAAATCCCCCTGCGCTTCCGCGCTTCCCCCTTTGACAAAGGGGGACTGAGGGGGATTTTCCCGGTATGAGAACCGGAGTGAAAGCGAGCTGCTGTGGGCCATACGGGGCAACCATTGCCAAACTGAAACGGTACCAGCGCTTCTGTTCTCTTTGATGCGGCTTTTGAATCCGCTATCAATGTTGAAAGACGACACTCATTTTTGTACGCTCGCCCCTTGGGCTCCCCTGAACCATCACTGCTCCGACCTCCAGTGCTTTCTCCCCCATTGGCCCCAGCGCTTGATTGGGGATCGGGCCTATGACAGTGATCCGCTGGATCAACGGCTGGCTCTTGAAGGCGTCGAACTCATTGCCCCCCACAAGCGTAATCGGCAGCGACCGCCAGCCCAAGATGGGCGCCCCTTACGGCGCTATCGCCGCCGCTGGAAGGTTGAACGCTTGTTTGCCTGGCTGCAAAACTATCGCCGCATCCTGACGCGCTCTGAGTATTATGCTGACAACTACCTCGGCTTCGTCCACCTCGGCTGCATCCTCATCTTACTCCGCTGCTATTTATGAGACCGCTTCTAGCGATGTAAGCCGTTCCCGAAGGATAAGGAGTGCGCAAACATGTCCATGATAACATTCATCCTCGGTCTGGTTTTGAGCGGGTTGTCGTTTATATCCTTCCTATTCAGTCGCCGCAAGCCAACAAAGATGGGGCAACGTATCACATGCGTAATTTCTATCATTGTGTTTGTTGTATCAATGACCTTGGTAGTGTTGAGTTACTGGGCCAGTATCGAGAATGAGGACCAACTACAACTGGCCCATGACCAAGCATCCGAAGCTATTGTACGAGCAGATAGAGCGCAGACGCAGATAACCGAAATCAGAACGCCGAGGCGCATGGAGCCAGAAACCAAGCGCATG
>WTHE01000568.1:4450-7687 GCA_011523315.1 Candidatus Binatota bacterium | reverse complement strand
GAAGAGCGGCAATTTGCCGCCGCAAGTCTCTGATTGTCAACGATTCACTCTGGACTTATTGACGTTTCCCCGCATCATTTTCATATAATTCTGTTAAAATTCACAGAATCTCAGTACGACAGCAAAAGGAGCGTGGAGCATGGCGGCATTTTCTCTGGACCAGGTAGAAATTTTCGGCGAAGGCGTTCTTCAGGCCGAAGGCGTGGTCATTGATAAAGACGGCGCGGCCTATGGGGCGGGTCGCAACGGCGTTGTGTACAGAGTCACCCCGGACGGGACAGTGGGTGAGATGGCCCGCTTGCCGGAGGGCTCCATGCCCAACGGCGTGACCATGGACCGTGAGGGCAATATTGTCTACTGCGACCTGGCCAAGCAGGCCGTGATGCGCGTCTCCCAGACCGGCCACGTCTCGCTGATTGCCGACCAGGTAGGCGGCGTGAAGCTCACCATGCCGAATTTCGCCAGCTATGACGCGGAGGGCAATTTGTACGTCTCCAATTCGTCGAGCGCCCCGACGCTGGAAAAGGCGCTTGACGAGCTGGCACGGCCGACCCCGAATGGCGCGCTGGTGCGTATCCGCCCGGACGGCCGGGGTGATGTCGTTGCCACAGGCATTTACCTTGCCAACGGGACGGCTATCGCGCCGAATGAAGAGGCGATCTATGTGCTGGAAAGCACCCGGGATGACTGCCTGCGCATTCAGATCAAGAAAGACGGGACTTTTGGCGCGCCCGAAATATACTCCAAAGACTTTCCCGCCCTGCCCGACGGGATGGCCTTTGACGTAGACGGCAATCTGTATGTCACGCTGCCGGCGAAGATCGGCGGCTCACATACGCTCCAGGGCATTGCCCACCAGGGTGTCAACATGGTTCCAGCCCATCAGATCATCAAAGTCGATACGAATGGGCAGTGGAGTCTTTTGGTTGACGACCCTGAAGCCCAAAAGCTGAATTTTCCCACCAACTGCGCGTTTGGCGGTCCGGGCTTGCAGGACCTCTATTTTGCCAATTTGGAAGGCGACCATTTCAGTCGCGTGCATACCGGCGTATGCGGGCATCCGCTCTACCATCAGCGTTAGACTCTGTTTCGTGGGTATGGATCGCCGAGCGCGTCATGCCGCACGTGGGGTGACCTCCCGCTCGATCTTACGGCGCAGAGTATGCTCGGCGACATCAAGGTCGTAGCGAGTCTGAAGATTGAGCCAGAACTCCGGCGTCGTCCCGAAATAGTACCCGAGGCGGAGCGCGGTATCCGTCGTAACGGCACGGCGTCCGTGCACGATATCGTTCAGCCGCGGTCGTGACACCTTGAGTATCTGGGAGAGCCGGTACACGCTGAGTTCCAGCGGCGCCAGAAATTCGTCACGGAGAATCTCACCGGGATGGACCGGCGGCAGCCGCCGTCCGGAGATCACGTCCGAGAAGTCTACCCGTCCCCGGTCCACATCGCTGCGTTTGATAGACATGGTCACCCTCACTTCTTAATGACGCTTCCGGGCGCGTCTCCGCGCCTGTACCACAGCTGCCTACACGCGGAAAGGGTGGACAGGACGCCAGACTCGACAAGCCAGCCCGAGGAATATCCCACAGGACCGATCCGACCCGGACCCGCCCGGACTCCCCGCTGCCCGGGTCCAGCCTGTCGCGCGTTTGACAAGCCCGCCCGCTCGCCGGTATGGGAAGACTCAAAAGGAGGCGGGAGTATGTTGCCACGGCCCACTATCGAGGATGTGATCGCACACGGCAGAACGCTTGGCCTCGCCCTCAGCCAGGCCGAGGCGCGCAGCATGCAGTCGCGCATGCTTGAGCACATCGACAGCTTTGAGCGCTTTCACGAGCTGCGGATCGAGGAGGAGCATCTGCCCCTCGATGTCACCGACCGCGACCCGGGCTACCGTCCGACCGAAGATGAAGACCCGCTCAACGTCTTTATCCGCAAGTGCTGGGTGGCGGGCGTTGACGAGGGTCCGCTCGCGGGCAAGACCATCGGCCTCAAGGACCACATCAGCGTGGCCGGGGTGCCGCTCAGCCTGGGCTCGCATTTCATGGACGGCTATACCCCCGACTTTGACGCCAGTATTGTCACCCGGCTGCTGGCCGCCGGCGGCACAATCGTCGGCAAGATGAACATGGAGGATTTTTCGGCTGGCGGGCCGGGCCTGAGCGGCATCGGCGATTTTGGCCGTCCGCTCAACCCCCACAATCCCGCCCATGTCACCGGTGGCTCGTCGTCCGGCTCGGCCGCAGCAGTGGCCGGCGGACTGGTGGACATCGCCTTTGGCGGCGATCAGGGCGGCTCGATCCGCCTGCCCGCAGCCTGGTCCGGCTGCCTGGGCCTGATGGCCACCCACGGGCTTATTCCGCACACCGGCGTGTTTGGCCTCGATCCGAGCATCGACTACGTCGGCCCGATGACACGCACGGTGGAAGACCTGACCGCCGTGCTGAGCTGCGTGGCCGGACCGGACGGCTACGATCCGCGTCAGACCCAGCTCCCGGCCCGGCTGCCCGACTACAGCCAGGCGTTGACGCGCGGCATTGACGGCATCACCATCGGGGTGTTGTCCGAGGGCTTCGGCTTTGCCGGCAGCCAGCCGGAGGTCGAGCAGGCGGTCCACGCCGCCCTGGCCAGCCTGGAGGGTGCCGGCGCCCGGCTCAGCTCGGTGTCGGCCCCGCTCCACGACAAGGCGCTGCTGGCCCTGCTACCGATCTACTTCGAGGGCGGCAAGCACATGTTCGAGACCAACCTGGGTGGGGCTTTTGCCAGGACCTACTACCCCAGCTCCCTGATCTCCAGCTTTGGCCGCTTCAAACACGGCCACGACCACGAGTTGCCGCTCAACTACAAACTCGGCCTGCTGATGGGCGCCTATCTGAACCGCTTCACCCACGGCCGGCTGTACGCCAAGGGTCACAACGTCCGTCCCACCTTTGTCAAACAGTACAACCAGGCCCTGTCGCAGGCCGATGTCCTGGCCCTGCCAACGAGTCCGATGACTGCCCCCGTCTATCGCCAGCCCCAGGACGCCCAGGAGGCGATTGAGCACACCCTGTTCGGCGGTCAACTGGGCATAGACCTGGGGCTGGTCGCCCACAACACCGCCCCGTTCAACCTGACCGGTCATCCGGCGCTCAGCATCCCGTGCGGCAAGGTCGGCGGGCTGCCGGTCGGCCTGATGCTGGTCGGCCCGTATTTTCGCGAAGACCTGCTGCTCCAGGTCGCGGCGGTCTACCA
>WTHE01000568.1:0-4350 GCA_011523315.1 Candidatus Binatota bacterium | reverse complement strand
TTCATGGAGCCGCTCGATATCTGGCAGCGGTATATCGACCCCCAGTACCGCTCGCGCTGTCTGCGCTTTGTGCCACGCCCGGACAGCGACCGCTACACCATCCTGATTGAGGAGGGCACGCGGGCCCGTTTCAATGTCGAGGACTTCCTGGGCGTGCTGATCGGCTATGGCCAAAAAGAGTCCGGCGCCGGACTCGGCTCTTTCGATCTGACCGCAGTCTCCAGCCACAGCCTGGAAGACATGCAGGCTCGCATCGCCTTCCTGGACCAGGAAGGCATCGCCTGCCAGTTTTTGTACCCCTCGCTCGGGCTGCTGACAGACGGTCTGGTCGAAGACCCCGAGCTGGCCGCAGCCCACTGTCGGGCCTACAACACCTGGACGCTGGACGTGTGCGCCGCCCACCGCGAGCGCCTCTATCCGGTCGGCCATATCTCGCTCCGCCACCCCGCCGAGGCGGTCCGCGAACTGCGGCGGCTGGCCAAGGCCGGCCTGCGCGCGGTCTTTATCGGGGCGATGCCGGTCGAGGGCAAGAGCTTTGGCCACCCGGACTTCGATCCGGTCTGGGCCACGGCCCAGGAGCTGGACCTGGCGGTCAGCCTGCACCTGGTTGTCCACCCCTTTTATCTGGGCAACGAGTGGCGCCGGGAGCCCAAGCCGGACTTCATGTTTGTCAGCATGAACGTCATTCAGGACCCGCGCATGGCGCTGACCACCATGGTCTACGACGGGGTCTTCGAGCGCTTTCCAAACCTGCGGGTGGCGGTCGTCGAATCGGCCAGCGGCTGGCTTGTCGAGTGGCTGGACCGCTTCGATTACCGCTACAGCTATATGGGCCACACCACGGCCATGAAGCGCCCGGCCAGCGAGTATTTTGCCCGCAACATCTGGGTCTCGGCCGACCCGGACGAGCGCAGCCTGCCGTATATGGTCGAGTTGGTCGGCGATGACAAGTTTTTTATCGGCTCCGACTACCCGCACGCCGAGGGCTTTGTCCGGCCGGTCGACAAGGCGCGGGCAGCCCTGGCCCGCCTGCCCGCAGTCTCGGTCGACAAAATCCTGGGCGACAATGCGGCGCGGTTCTTCGGCGTCTGAACGCCAGTCCGCCTACCAGGCGACGCCCTTTTCCTTGAGGGCGACAATCTCTTCCGGTGAGTAGCCGCACACCTGCTCCAGAATCTCGTCGGTGTGCTGACTGAAGTCCGGTGCGCCGTTTCGGAGCGGTGGGGTCTTTTCGAGACTGAAGGGTGCCGACACGGTCTTGAGCCCGTTGTCGAGTTCCATCAGGTAGTCGTTGGCCGCTACCTGCGGGTCGTCTGGCAGGTCGCTGACCTTGTTGACGACCGAGAACCAGAAACCTTTTTCGCGGAAGATCGTCTCCCAGTGATCGCGTGGCTGGGTGGCAAACGCCCCCTCGATACGGGCGATCAACTCGCGGCGATGTTCGGCCCGTTTTTCATCGCTGCTGAAACGCGGGTCGTGCTCGATATCGGTCAAGCCCATCACCTGACAGAAGTCCGACCAGAAACGCGGGGCAACGAACAGCCCGCACGCAATCCACCGCCCGTCGGCGCAGCGGTACAGGTTCATCAGCGGGTTGGCCACCTCGTGGCGGTCGTAGGGCGCAAAGTCCTCGCCCACGTTCGCATACTGGGCCACGTTGTAATACTGGAGCCACATCATGGTGCTCAGCTGCGAGGCCCACACCGACTGGCTGACGCCGGTTCGCTCCCGGGCCAGCAGAGCGGCAATCACCCCAAAGCCGAGCATCGTGCCGGACAGGATGTCGCTCAGCGCTCCGGTCGGATACACCGGCGCCCCGGCCGCATCCGGGGTGTTGAACATAAAGCCGGAGCGGGCCATGCCGACTGTGTCCTGACACGGGTCTTCGGCGTGCGGGCCGCGCGGGCCGAAACCGGTCGCGTGCGAGTAGATCAGATCGGGATTGATACCGAGCAGCGTCTCGCGGTCAACCCGGAACTCGCGCAGGGCGCTGGGGTGGAGGTTGGAGAGAAAGACGTCAGACTTTTCGATCAGGCGGTAGAGGGCCTGCTGACCGGCGGCCTGACGCAGGTCAAGACTGATCGCCTTTTTGTTGCGGTTGGTGATCTCGAACATCAGGTTTTTTCCGTCGGGCAGGAACTGGGGCTGGCCAAACAGGGACTGCACCCCACGGGAAAAATCGCCCTGGCCGGGCTTCTCAACCTTGATGACCTCGGCCCCCAGGTCGGCCAGCATCATGGCTCCCAGGGGGCCTTGCGCCCAGATCGTCAGGTCCACGACTCGAATACCCTCAAGCGGCATGCGTCCATTGTGCTCCATAGCCAGCCTCCCTGCTTAAAAGAGTAATGTTCATGGGGTTGGAGGATACGTTTACTCTCAATGGTCTCCGACAGCGTCAACGTGCTTGTGTTTGATCCGGATTTCTCTGGCCTTGGCTTCCAGCGCCAGCGCCTCGTCCTGGCGGTCCGCCCGGTGCAACAGCGGGGCGTACTTCTCGATGAGCAGGGCGACCGCCGGATGATCGACACCAAGTTTGTGTTGCCGGATGTCCAGGGCGCGCTGGAAAATCGGGGCGGCCTCCGCGTCCTTGCCCTGGGCCACCGCGACCTCGGCCTGGCCGCACAGGGTGGTGGCCACCGAGTGATGGTCGGGGCCGAAAAAACGGGTCCGAATGGTGAGCGAGCGGTCAAACAGCGAGGACGCCTCCTCGTAACGCGCCTGCGCCATATACACCGCCGCCAGATTATTGAGACAGTTGGTCACCCGCCAGTGGTCGGGGCCGACAATGGCCTCGGCAATGGCCAGGACTTTTTGCAGAAAGGTCTCGGCCTCGTCCAGCCTGCCCAGCTCGCGGTACAGCGAGGCCATATTGTTCAGGCTCTGAGCCACAAAAGGGTGGTCCGGGCCGTACTGCTCGCGCCGAATGTCCAGGGCGCGCTGATAGTGCTGTTCGGCCTCGTCGAGTTTGCCCTGGTTGTGACACAGGTTGGCCAGGTTGTTGAGCACCATGGCCACCCGCGTGTCTTTCGGGCCGAACGCCTCGACTATCTCCAGGGCCTCACGAAAGAGCTGTTCGGCCCGGTCATACGCCCCCTGTTGATCCAGCCGGAAGCCCTCCTCGTTGAGCGTTTGCCACTGTTTGTCTGTAGTCATGGCCCCTCCCTACCCAGCCGACAGGGCTGGGAGGGCCACTCTAGCAGAGTGTCTGCGCTTTGCCCATGTTCGGAAGGGACCGGGCGCATGCTCACCATTCGGGTTGACCTCAACGCCAGACGATCTGAGCTTGGAACGACGCGCTTGAGACGCAGGAGGGCCTGGGATGGCGACCGACACCATCGACACCCCTGAAACCGTGCGGCAATTTGTGGCCGCTGGCATCGAGACCGAACAAGCCAAACTCATTGTGGCCGCCATCAGCCACTCGGGCGGGAGGATAATAGAGAGGGTATCGGTGCGTTTTTTGGAGGTGGGAAGAGACAGGCGGGGCAGCCACACAAGGTGTCTGCCCCGCTCGTCATGGATGGTTGTTAGGCGCGGGCCAGGGGACCGCGCAGCAACTGACCGGGCAGGGCGCCGGTGTGCTCGTTGTTGCGCAACACAACCTGACCGTTGACCACGGTGGCCAGGAAACCGGCCGCCTTCTGCTTGAGCCGCCGCGCGCCGGCCGGCAGATCGTAGGTCAGCTCCGGCATCATCGGGGCGACGGTGCCGGGATTAAAGACCACCACGTCGGCGGTCATGCCCTCGCGCAGCAGACCCCGCCCGTTCAGCCCCCACTGCGAGGCCGGGACGAAGCTCAGCATTCGCACCGCCTCCTCAAGCGTCACTTCCTGTTTCTCACGCACCCAGTGGCTGAGCAAATGGGTTTGCAGCGAGGAGTCCATGATCTGAGACACGTGCGCCCCGGAGTCCGAGAAGGTCACCACCGAACGCGGGTGCTTGATCATCTGCAGCGCGTGGTCCTGATCCTCGTTGGCCAGCGGTTGCAGGTAGAACTGCTTCAAGCCCTTGTCGAGGGCCAGGTCGATGAACACCTCGACCGGATCTTTGCCCTCGGCGGCGGCAACCTCGGCAACCGAGCGGTGGGGCGGGTTGGGGCTGTCCATGACATACAGCCAGTCGTAATCGGCCGCCCGGGCTTCGGGGCCGGTGCCCCGACCACCGTCGGGCTCTTGAGCGCGCGCTTCTTCGATGAGCGTGCGACGGAAGTCAGGATCGCGCAGCGCAGCCTCTTTTTCTGCCAGCGAGCCCATCTTTTTCAGCCGCCGCCAGCTCGGCAGACGGTCAAACGGCGTATTGGTCTCAAACGACAGCACCGCGTTCAGCGAGCGGCTGTGGACCTGGAGAAAC
>WTHE01000727.1 GCA_011523315.1 Candidatus Binatota bacterium | reverse complement strand
GTTCCTCCTCCTTGTCCTCTGACTAGCAGCCGGCCGGTGAGTCTGTAAAGAGGAAACGTGTCGTCCCTGTGTAGGTTGACACGTTTCCCCCGCAAAGCCTGATTCGGCTTGAGCCGACAAACCGCCCCGTGCTAGGGAAAGGGAAACCACACGGGGGGATGCGTATGCCATTTATCGCTGTTCGTGATCTGCACATGTACTATGAAACCCGGGGCAGCGGACCGCGGCTGCTGTTCATCAGCGGCACCGGCGGAGACCTGCGGCGCTCGCCCAACGCCTTTGACGCGCCGTTCAGCCAGCACTGCGAGGTGCTGGCCTACGACCAACGCGGCCTGGGCCAAACCGATAAACCTGACGTACCGTATACCATGGCCGACTATGCCGACGACGCCAACGCCCTGCTCGACGCGCTGGGCTGGGAGCGCTGCATGGTCATGGGAGTGTCGTTCGGCGGCATGGTCGCCCAGGAGTTTGCCCTGCGCTATGGGCAGCAGGTCGAGCGCCTGATCCTGACCTGTACCAGCAGCGGCGGGCGGGGCGGCGCGTCCTACCCTCTGCATGAACTCGCCGGCCTCACGCTCGAAGACTGGGCGCAGCGGGTGGTGGAGTTGGTGGACATGCGTCGTGACGCGGCCTGGCAGGCGGCCAATCCGGCCGAATGTCAGGCGCTGGTCGATGAGATGCTGGCCGGTCTGCGTATCGGCGCCGACGAGCCGGGCCACGCCATGGGTGCCCGCCGCCAGATCGAGGCCCGCAAGGATCACGATACCTATGACCGGCTGCCGTCGCTGGAAATGCCGGTGTTGATCGCTGCCGGTCGCTACGACGGCATTGCCCAGGTCAGCAATCAACGGGCCATGCTGGGCCAGATCGCCTCGGCTCAACTCGAACTGTTTGAGGGCGGGCACCTGTTCTTTGTGCAAGACCCGCGCGCCTACGAGTGTATGAGCGCTTTTCTGAAGGGCGAGCGGGACGGTCGGGCGGCCTGATGGCGGTCGAGCCATCTCAGCAGCAGGGCGTGCTGTTCCCCGAAGAGTTTGACCAGCAGGCCAGGGCGCGGCGCGTCTTCAAGGAGGACGCTGACCACCAATCAAGCAGCGCGCCGCGTCCCCCGTATCCGACGCCGGTCTATACCTACGTCTCTAGCCTCGGCCAGCTCACCCGCCTCCTGCCACACCTCCTGGCCGCGCCAGCCCTGGCCTGCGATACCGAAACAAGCGGCCTGGACTGCCGAAAAGACGCGCTGCGGCTGATCCAGCTGGCAACGCCCGAGCAGGTCTACCTGTTTGACACCCACGCCGTGGCGCCCCACGCCCTGGCGCCGGTGTTCGAGAACGACCGGCTGTGGATTTTCCACAACGCCAAGTTTGACCTGAAGTTCCTGGTCAGCGCCGGACTCCCCTGGCCGCAGCGCGTGTTTGACACCATGCTGGCCAGCCAGTTGCTGACAGCCGGACTGCGCACCGGCCATGGTCTGGAAGACGTGGTAGCCCGTCAGCTCGACCTCGGCCTGCCCAAAACGGTCCGCGCCAGCGACTGGACACAGGCCGAGCTGTCCGAAGCCCAGCGCGCCTATGCGGCCCGCGATGTGGCTGTGCTGTGGCCGCTGTACGCCGGCCTGCAGGGCGAACTCAAAGCCGCCGGCCTGGAACGGGCTGCGGATATCGAGTTCGGCTGCATCAAGGGCTTGGCCTGGCTGGAAATGCAGGGTATGGGCTTTGACGCCGAGCGCTGGCTGGCGCGGACGCTGGACGACGAAGCCCGTTTGGCCGACCTGAAACGCCGGCTCGACACCACGCTTGCCGGTCAGGGCAGGGCCGTCAACTGGCTCTCGCACCAGCAGGTCAAGCAGCTGTTCCACGACTTCGGCATCAGCCTGCCCAACACCCGAGCCGCCAGCCTGAAAAAGGTCGATCATCCGCTGGCGCGTCTGCTGCTCGCCTACAAAGAGACCGCCAAGCGGGTCAATACCTACGGCCGGGCGGTCATTGATTCCTCGTGTGACCCCCAAACCGGACGGGTCTATCCGGTGTATTTTCAAAACGGGGCGGCAACCGGTCGGATGAGCTGTGGCGGACCGAATATCCAGCAGATCCCCAAAGCTGCGGCCTTTCGCGCCTGCTTCCGGGCTGCCCCGGACCGGGCACTGATTCGAGCCGATTACTCCCAGATTGAGCTGCGCATCGCTGCCGCCCTGGCCGACGATGAGACCATGCTGCGGGCGTTTCATGAGCGGGTCGATCTCCACGCCCTGACCGCTTCGCGCATTCTCCAGTTGCCCCTGGCCGAGATCAACAGCCAGCACCGCCAACTGGCCAAAAGCGTGAACTTCGGCCTGCTGTACGGCATGGGCGTGCGCGGGCTCAAACTTGACGCCGAAGCCAAGTATGGGGTGGCCATGACCGAGGCCGAGGCCGCCCGCTATCACCGGGCCTTTTTTCACACCTATCAGGGCTTGCAGCGCTGGCACCAGTGGGCCAAGCGCCAGATCGAACACGCCCGGCGCAGCCAGCAAACGCTCGAAACCCGCACCCTGACCGGCCGGCGCTTTCTGAACGTCCGTCACTTCAACGTCCTGCTTAACATCCCGGTCCAGGGCAGCGGCGGGGACGGCCTGAAACTGGCCTTAGGCCGTCTGTTTGCACACCGCCATGAAGTGCCCGGCGCGTTTCCGGTCGCCTGCGTGCACGACGAAATCGTGGCCGAGGCGCCGCTGTCCGAGGCCGACCGGGCGGCCGAGTGGCTGGCCCGCCACATGACTGCGGCCATGCAGGAAGTCGTTGGCGGTCGGGTGCCGATTGAGGTCGAAACCACGCTTGGCAGAGACTGGGCCGGCGCGCCGCTCGATTCATGAGGACCGGCTCGGCTTTCCCCACGCTTCAGAATAGCGTATGACGGGCGGGAGTCGTGTATCGTAAGGAGGACTGAACATGGCCGGACCAGAGATTGTCAAGCTGAAACGTATTTTGCGCGAGAAAAATGCGGCCGCCTCGGGCGCCCCGGTCAGCCTGGACCAGCGCCGGGCGGGCATGGAAAAGGTCGCCTTTCGGGTGGCCGACGATATTGGTGTCGAAGCGTTGACGGTAGCCGGCCGGCCGGCCGAATGGCTGCGGGCGCCGGGCGCCCAGGCCGAGCGGGCCATTCTGTATTTGCACGGCGGCGGCTATGTGATGGGCTCGCTCAACACCCATCGTTCGCTCGGCGGCGAGGTGTCCCGGGCGGCTCAGGCTGCGGTGCTGATGCTCGATTATCGGCTGGGGCCCGAAGAGCCGTTTCCGGCCGCTGTCGAGGACGGGGTGGCCGCCTACCGCTGGCTGCTCGATAACGGTTTTGCGCCACACAATCTGGCCATTGCCGGAGATTCCGCAGGCGGCGGGCTGACCGCAGCCACCCTGGTTGCAGCCCGTGACCAGCAGCTGGCGCTACCCGCAGCTGCGGTGTGTATCAGCCCCTGGTCCGACATGACGTGCTCCAACGAGTCCTACCAGACCCGGGCCGAGGCAGACCCGATGGTTGGACCGGATATCGGCAAAATGGTCGATCTGTATCTCCAGGGCAAAGACGCCACCGATCCCTACGCCTCGCCCAACTTTGCCGATCTGCACTCTCTGCCCCCGCTGCTGATCCATGTCGGCCGGGATGAGGTCTTGCTGGACGACGCGATCAAGCTCGACCACAAGGCTCGGGCCGATGGCGTGGACAGCACCCTGGAAGTCTGGGAAGACATGATTTATGTCTGGCACGCCTTCCATCCCATGCTACCCGAGGGCCGCGACGGGATTGTGCGGGTCGGGGAGTTCTTGCGCGACAAATGGGCGGCCTAGCGCCGACTGAGCGGGATGGCACCGCTGGGCGTGGTGACGCGTGTGGTGTGACGAGCGCGGCCGACTGTGCTAGCTTTGCCCGTATGGACCCAGCCCAACGTCGCGCGACTTATGCGGATCTGCTTCAGGTTCCGGACCGCTTTATCGCCGAGATTCTTGATGGCGAGCTGCTGACTGCGCCCAGACCCGCATTTCCGCACGCTCGGGCCGCTCTGGTCATCATCCAGGATCTCAGCCCTTTTGATCGCCCCCGCAGCGATGCCGACGAGCCCGGAGGCTGGTGGTTTCTTTTTGAGCCGGAACTGCACCTTGGCGCGGACATCCTCGTCCCGGATATTGCTGCCTGGCGACACGAGAATATGCCGCCTGCCAAAAATCTTGCCTATACCGACCGGGCGCCGGACTGGATCTGCGAAGTCGTCTCACCGAGTACCGGACGGACCGACCGGGTTCGCAAGACGCCGATCTACGCCCGTGAACGGGTCGGGCATGTGTGGCTGGTTGACCCGCTCCAACGCACCCTGGAAGTCTACCGTCGGCAGGAGTCCGGCTGGCTTGTCGTAGGCAGCCACGGTGACGTGGAACACGTTCACGCCGAGCCCTTCGAGACGCTCGAAATCGACATCAGCCGCTGGTGGCTTGAACACGCCGAATAAAGCGAGTGGGAGAGGAACGATGGACCTGAACTATTCCGCCGAGGAGACAGCCTTTCGCGACGGGGTGCGCGCCTGGATCGAGGCCAATCTGCCGGACGATATCCGCCAGAAAGTCGTCACCTATCAAGACCTGAGCAAAGACGACTACACCCGCTGGCACAAAATTTTGGCCGACAAGGGCTGGGTGGCGCCCGAATGGCCGCAGGAGTGGGGCGGGACCGACTGGACGATTGTCCAGCGTTATATCTTTGAGGAAGAAATGGGCGCGGCCGGCTGTCCGGGCCGCATGCCGTTCGGGCTGTCGATGTGTGCGCCGGTGCTGTTTCGGTTCGGCACCGAAGCCCAAAAGAACACCTATCTGCCGCGCATTTATAACGGCGACGACTTCTGGTGTCAGGGCTACTCCGAGCCCGAGTCCGGCTCAGACCTGGCCTCGCTCAAAACCAGCGCGGTGCGCCAGGGCGATGAGTACGTGGTCAACGGCCAGAAAATCTGGACCACCCTGGCCCAGTATGCCGACTGGATCTTCTGTCTGGTGCGGACCGATTTTCAGACCCAGAAGAAGCAGCACGGCATTTCCTTTCTGCTCATCGACATGAAGACGCCGGGCATCACCGTCCGGCCGCTGGTGCTCATGGACGGCGGCCACGAGGTCAACGAGGTCTTTTTCGACAATGTGCGGGTTCCGGCCGAAAACCTGGTGCATGAGGAGGGCGACGGCTGGACCGTGGCCAAATATCTGCTCGGTCACGAGCGCCTCAACACGGGCAGCATCGGCACCTCCAAGCGCGAGTTGGCCCGCCTCAAGGCTGTGGCCGCCGGCCAGACCAGACACGGCCGGCCGCTGCTCGAAGACCCCCGTTTTGCCGACCGGCTGGCTCGGGTCGAGGTCGAGCTGATGGCGCTTGAGATCACCAACCTGCGCTTTCTGGACCAGATGCGTGGCGGGCGTGACCCCGGAGCCGAGGTGTCCCTGCTCAAGATTCGCGGCACCGAGATTCAGCAGGCCCTGACCGAACTGATGATGGATGCGGTCGGGCCGTTTTCCCAGGCTTTTCAGGCACTTGAGGCGCAAAACTTCGACGCCGACACCGCCCGCATCGCGCCCCGCTACTGCAACTACCGCAAGACGACCATCTACGCCGGCTCCAACGAAATCCAGCGCAATATCATCGCCAAAATGTCCCTGGGCCTGTAAATTCTCGGCCACTGCAAGCCGGCTCTCAGGAGAGCAAGCTGTGAATTTTGACTACACGGAAGAACAACAGCTACTGGCCAACAGCGTTCAGCAGTTTATCGCTCGGGAGTATACGTTTGAGGCTCGCCGGGCGATTGTCGAGTCCGAGCCCGGCTATAGTGAACAGGTGTGGTCCAGTTTGGCCGACATGGGGCTGCTGGGCCTGCCGTTTTCGAGTCAGGTGGGCGGCTTTGGTGGCGGTGCGGTGGACCTGATGCCGGTCATGGCCGCGATTGGAGAGGGGCTGCTGGTCGAGCCCTACCTGGCCACGGTCGGTCTGGGCGGGCAGTTCATTGCCCGGGGCGGCAGCCAGACTCAGCAAGGGGCGATTCTGCCCGCCCTGATTGCGGGCCGGTGTAAGCTGGCCTTTGCCCACACCGAGCGCGGGGCGCGCTACGATCTGTCCCAGGTCGGCTGCCGGGCCAGCACGTCCGCCAACGGCTATGTCATTGAGGGCGAAAAATGTGTGGTGCTGCACGGTTCGTGTGCAGACCGGCTGATCGTTTCGGCCCGCACCGCAGGCCAGGAGACCGACCCCGACGGCATCAGCCTGTTCCTGGTTGACCGCAATGCGCCCGGCGTCAGCCTCAATTCGTATAAGACGCTCGATAATCTGCGGGCGGCCGACATCCGCTTCTCAGCCACCACGGTGCCGGCCGACGCCCTGATCGGCCCCGAAGGGCAGGCCCTGGAGCTGATCGAAGAGGTCACCGATTATGCCATTGCCCTGCTATGCGCCGAGACGGTTGGGGCGGTGAAGTTTGCCAATGACGCCACCCTGGACTATCTGAAGACCCGCAAGCAGTTTGGCGTGCCGATCGGCTCCTTTCAGGCTCTGCAGCACCGCATGGTCGATATGCTGATCACCTACGAGCAGGTCAAATCCATGGCCTGCCTGGCGTGTGTAAAGGTAGACAGCGCCGAGGCAGCCGAGCGCAAACAGGTGATTGCTGCGGCCAAGATCAAGATTTCGGACGCGTGTCGGCATATCAGCCAGGAGGCGGTGCAGCTGCACGGGGGCATGGGCATGACCGAAGAGCTGAAGATCAGCCATACCTTTCGGCGCCTGACCACAATCAGCCAGACCTTTGGCGATGCCGAACACCACCTGGAGCGCTTTAGCGGGTGTGGCTGACACGTAAGGACAAGGCGTATGAAAGCAGGCCAACTGCGTCAAATCGGGACCACTGCGGTATCGGTCACCCAGTACGGGCTGGGCGGCACCGCGCTGGGCAATATCTACACTGCGGTCGAAGACCAGGCCGCGTACGACACCATTGAGGCCGCCTATGGGGCAGGCGTGCGCTATTTTGATACGGCGCCGCTGTACGGCAGCGGCCTGAGCGAACTCCGCCTGGGCAAAGGGCTGGCCGGCTATGCCCGGGATGAAGTCGTCATTTCGAGCAAGGTCGGCTGGGCGCTTGAGCCTCGGCCGGCCGGCCAGGCGGCGACGATTGATCTGTTTGACAAGGCTCTGCCGTACCGAGGCGTGGTGGATTATTCGGCCGACGCGATTCAACGCTCCTTTGAAGACAGCCTCGGCCGACTCAACACCGACCGCATTGACATTGTGCTGATGCACGACCCGGACGAGGCCGCCACCATCAGAGGGCTCGATCCCTACGCCGTCAGTCATTTCGACCAGGCCATGGCCGAAGCCTACCCGATGCTCGACCGTCTGCGCAGCCAGGTAGTGATCAAGGCACTCGGGGTCGGCATGAACCAGTGGCAGATGCTGGAAGATTTTGCCCGCGCCGGCGATTTTGACTGCTTTCTGCTGGCTGGCCGCTACACTTTATTGGAGCAGGGAGCGCTCGGCTCGTTCTTGCCGCTGTGCGCCCAAAAGCGCATCAGCCTGATTATTGGCGGGCCGTACAACTCGGGCATTCTGGCCAGCGGAGCCGTGGAGGGCGCGTATTACAACTATCAGGCCGCACCGCCGGATATTCTGGACCGGGTGCAAAAAATTGAGGCCGTCTGCGCCCGATATC
>WTHE01000226.1:1560-7710 GCA_011523315.1 Candidatus Binatota bacterium | reverse complement strand
GCACCAAGTTCGATGGTCTGACTCTCCATAGTTCGCTCCTTAGCACAAATCCGGCGCCCTACCCCGCTCGGCGGTGCAGGGAATACCAGTCACTCCCGTCCGATAACGTACAAAGTGTTAAGTTTGGGCGGGCCGCTACGCTCAGCCTAGAAACCCCGACTCGGAGTATCTTTCTCCACTGCCTTCACGTCGTTTGGGAGAATGAACCTTTGGTATAAGAAAGACTCCACTGCCCTAAGAATCTTTATGAAATTCTCTTGGCTGGGAACATGAGCCTGATGAGCCGCAGCATTACCCGCGTTGGCAATGCTCTGGAATATTCTCTTGTCGTTCTCGGGCAGGAATCCCTTCTCCACCATGACGGCGAGCTTGTTAGGAAAATTGCCGTGATCTTCCCCCAAGAGGAGAAAGAACGACCGGTCTAACAACGTCCTCACTCCGATTGACGCGAGCATCACAAGCCCTTGGTTAGAGGCCACGTAGACCTCCCTCAGGGCTCGACGGAGATTGTCATCCAATAGGTCAGTATACCAATCAGGTTTGCGGGACTGTTTGGGAGGCCAATACGTGATCTCCACGTTGTCCCAGTCGACGAACATAGACTCGCGTCGTGCGCTTAGAGCATTGCAACCGCAGCATTCCAGAATCTTTATCGTCTCCGCCCAGTCAAAAGGAGGAACATTAGGCTCATCCAGCTCGCCCTGAATTGTATGGCTGGCCCTAACAAAAGCATTACGTTCGCCTCCACATTCATTACAATTCGCTTGGATGGTCTCCGTCATATCAATCCCCCTGCCCGCTTTTGGCGTCTGTACCAGGTCCGCCGTGAGTCCGGTCTGAATTACGTCCGATGAGGGGTGCTGTGTCAACTTCAGTCCAGCCACTGGCCGCGCCGCTCGCATCACGGATCAAGGGGTGAGCAGGGGCAAACCCACGGGGGCAGCTTGCCGACCTGGAGGCCGGCCTGCACCTCCTGGGCGTCCTTGTCCAGCTCGGCCGCAAAGTGGGCCAGCAGCCGGACGATCTCCTCGGGGGGATCGGCCTCCTCAGCCACCGTGTCACGGTTGGGCTGGCGCGGTGCGCTCGATCAGGGTCCGTAAGGCGTCGCCCTGTTGGCGTAACGCATCGCCTTGCTGGCGCAGGGCTTCGAGCGTTTCTACGTGCTGCTCGCGGCTGGCGGTGGTTTGGAGGCGGAAGGCTTCCATCGTTTCGGCGTGGCGCTCGGCATGGTGCTGTTCGCGCCGCTCACCCACGCGGATCATGTAGCGAATGCCCCAGCCCACCACCCCGGCTTGGATCAAGCCGACCAAGAGCGCCACGGCCGCTTGGGTAATGCCGATCCAGAACGCAATATCGTTGCCGCTTTGTTGGGCGACCAAGCTGGCCTGCTGGATTTCCAGACTGGCGCGTTGGATCTCCAGGCTGGCCTGTTGGATCTCCAGGCCAGCCTGTTGGATCTCCAGGCCAGCCTGCTGAATCTCCAGGCTCGTTTGCTCAACCAGGCTCAGCCGCCCGGCACCAAACATCGGTTCCATAGTCGTTTTCTTGTCAGCGGCCTTAATTTTTATCCAGGACAGTTTTGCGGCCGAGGCAAAGCGCCTATCAGCCGAACACACCCCCGGCGCGGAGGTCGGCGATCTGGGCCGCCGACAGCCCGATCTCGGTCAACACCTGCTCGGTATGCTCGCCGAGCATTGGCGCGGGCAGACGCAACTCAGCCGGGGTTTCGGCAAACCGGGCGGCCGGACGGGTCATGCGCGTGCGGCCGGCGTGCGGATGCTCGGACTCGACGATCAGCCGGTTGGCCACGATCTGCTCGTTGGTCAGCATGTCCTGACGACTCAGGGCCGGCGCGCACGGCACCTGCTCGGCATCGAGCCGGGCCAGCCACTCGGCGCTGGTGCGTGTCTTCATGACCTCGGCCGTCATTTTGAGCCGGGCGTCGGCGTGTTTCATCCGCCCGGCGGGCGTGCGAAAGCGCTCGTCCTCAAGCCACTCCGGTTTGTCCAAGGCTCGGACCATGCCGGCCCACTCCTTGTCCGACATCGCCCCGGCGGTGATATAGCCGTCAGCCGTCTCGAAGATCAGGTCACGGGTGTCGGGCGGCCGCGACACGGCCTTGCCGTTGCGCACAAAGGTGTGGGAGGCCATGCCCTCCGGCCACAAAAACGACACTACCGCATCCAGCATCGCCAGACGCACATGCTGGCCCGTACCCGTCCGCTCGCGGGCCAGCAGCGCGGCGGTCATGGCCTGGGCGGCGGTCAGGGCCGTCACCTTGTCAGGAATGACCAGACGCATCATCTTGGGCCGTCCGGTCACGGGGTCGCGCTGGATATCGGTCAGGCCGGACAGGGCCTGAATCACCGGATCGTAGACCCGCTTATGCGTATACGGACCGACCTCGCCAAAGCCGCTGATCGAGACATAGATCAGCTCGGGCTTGACCTGACGCAGGGCCGGCTCGTCAATGCCCAGGCGCTCGACCGCGCCGGGCCGAAAGTTCTGGACAAAGACATCCGACTCGGCCACCAGCTGCTTGAGCAGGCCAACCCCCCGCTCGCACTTCAGGTCAAGGGCGACCGAGCGTTTGTTGCGGTTAATCATGCTGAAGGTCGGCGAGATGCCTGTGGAGCTGAAGGCTCGGGTCAGGTCCCCGGCGGCTGGCGGCTCGACCTTAATCACGTCGGCCCCCTGATCGCCCAGAATCATGGTCGACATCGGGCCAGACAGCATCTGTGTCACATCAATCACACGGTAGCCGGCAAGCGGTCCAGGCATAAGCGGGTCTCCTTTGGCGCCTATCCTAGCGAAGGCCGGGACCGAGGGGAACAGGCGCACCCCGCTTCTTGGCCGGGGCTCTTCAAAAGTCCGCCCAGGTATGCTTTTGATCGGAGAGCCTGAACCGAAAGGAGGGAGACGATGACGCCTCCACAACTGCCGAGCCTGCCCATGTCCGGAGCGGTTGACGCCGACGGCCATATTCTTGAAGCCCCGGATCTGTGGGAAACATATCTGGAAGCCCAGTACCGGGACCGAGCTGTCCGCATCCGCAAGGACGACGACGGCCTCGAATACCTCGAAGTCAACGGCCGGCCGTGCAAAATGGTTCGACGCGGGGCGCCCTCCAGCCTGGGCGTCATGGACCAGTTGGGCGGCTTCACCTACCAGCGCGAACCGACCGGCAGCGGCTATGTTGACAACGCCTCGTTTGGCTCAATGGACCCCACCGAGCGCCTCCAGCGTCTGGACATCGAGAACATCGAACGCGCATTCCTGTACCCAACCCTGGGCCTGCTGTGGGAGCCCGAGTGTGAGGATCTCGAACTGTCGATGGCCTACGCCCGGGCCTACAACCGCTGGATCGTCGATTTCTGTTCCGATTCGGGCGGCCGCCTGATCCCGATTGCCCATATTCCGTTTGGCCTGCCCGAGCTGGCCGAGGCCGAGCTGCGCCGGACGGCCAAGGACGGCGCCAAGGGCTTTTTCGCTCCGCCGTTTATCTGGAGCCGTAAGGCGCACGGCCATCCCGACCATCACCGCATCTTTGCCGCCGCCCAGGAGCTGGGCCTGCCGTTCGGGATTCATCCGTCGTTTGAGCCGCACTGGGCCGCCCCGAGCCGCTTCGGCAAGATGACGGGTAAAGACACAGCTTTCTTTCAGAATGTCGCCCTGGGCAACGTCATCCGCGAGGGCTTTACCACCCTGTTTCAGTACGGCGTGTTCGACCTGTTCCCCGAACTAAAGGTGATCGTCCTGGAGGTCGGCGCGGGCTGGGCCGGCTACTGGATTGAGCGCATGGACGCCGCCTACGGATCACCGCTGGGCCAGAGCGTGCCGCTCAAACACAAGCCCAGCGACTATTTTCGTCGTCAGTGCTGGATTTCGGGCGACCCCGACGAGCGTTCGGTGGCCGGGGTGATTCCCTTTGTCGGCGAGGACCGGTTTTTCTGGGCCAGCGATTTCCCCCACTCCGACCACCCACCCGAGTACATCCCCAACCTGATCGAACTCGTCTCTCTGCTGCCGGACTCGGCCCGGCCCGGCCTGCTGGGCCAGAACGTCCTGGACTGTTACGGCCTGAGCTGATCTGGACACTGCCGGGGTTCGGGGGACGTATGACCACCAATCTGTACGCGGCTGCGGTTCAACAGTTCGACAAAGCCGCCCGCTATCTCGATATTGATCCCGGTCTCGCCGCCTATCTACGCCTGCCGAAACGGGAGCTGACGGTCAACTTCCCGGTCGAGATGGACGACGGGTCGGTGCGGGTGTTTACCGGCTATCGGGTGCATCACAGCGCCGCCCTGGGGCCGACCAAGGGCGGGCTGCGCTACCATCCGTCGGTCAGCCTGGACGACACCCGCGCCCTGGCCATGTGGATGACCTGGAAGTGCGCGGTCCTGGGCATCCCCTACGGTGGGGCAAAGGGCGGGGTGGTGTGTGCGCCGCACGAGCTGTCGGTCCGAGAACTCGAAAACCTCACCCGCCGCTACGCGACCGAAATCAGCGTGCTGATGAACCCCCAGGGCGATATCCCGGCTCCGGATGTCGGGACCGGCGAGCGGGAAATGGCCTGGATCATGGACACCTATTCCATGCACCACGGCTATTCCGTCCCGGCCGTGGTGACCGGCAAACCCCTGGCCATCGGCGGCTCGCTGGGTCGGCGCGAAGCCACCGGCCGGGGGGTCATGCTGACCACCCTGGAGGCCCTCAAACGCAAGAGAATTACGATCAAGGGCGCCCGGATCGCGGTCCAGGGGTTTGGCAAGGTTGGGGCGCCGGCCGCGTATCTGACCCAGGAGCGTGGGGCCAGGATCGTTGCCGTCAGCGACGCCCAGGGCGGTGTGTATCATCCCGGCGGGCTGGCCTGCCGCGAGTTAGTCCGCCATGCCGACCAGCACGGCACGGTCTGCGGCTATCCCGGGGCAGAGCCGATCAGCAATGCCGACCTGCTCCAGCTGGAGTGTGACGTGCTGATGCTGTGCGCCCTGGAAAATCAGATCACGGCCGCCAACGCCCCGTCTGTTCGGGCTCGTATCATTGCCGAAGGGGCCAACGGCCCGCTCACCCCGGAGGCCGATGAATTCCTGATCAAGAAGGGGGTGTTTATTATCCCCGACGTGTTGTGCAACGGCGGCGGGGTGAGCGTGTCGTATTTCGAGTGGGTCCAGGGCCTGCAATCCTTTTTCTGGACGGAAGACGAAATCAACGAACGCCTGCGCCAGATCATGGTCCGCGGCTTTCATCAGGTCTCGCGTCTGGCCCACAAAAAGCGGGTCGATAACCGGACCGCATCCCAGATTCTGGCCATTGAGCGGGTCGCCGCAGCCATGACCCAACGCGGGATCTATCCCTAACCATGCTTGCCCAAACAGTGGCGCAACGCGCCCTCTAGCTCGGGCTGACGGAAGCTATAGCCGCTGGCCAGCAGCCGGCCGGGTTCGACTCGGGTGCTGGCCAGCAGTAGCGCGTCGGCCATTTCGCCGAGGGCCAGGCGAGCTGCAAAGCCCGGCAGCGGCACAAGCGTCGGACGGCCGAGCACCGTGCCCAGGGTTGTGGCGAAGACCCGGTTGGTCACGGGCTGGGGCGCTACGGCATTGACCGCCCCCTCAAGCGTCTCGTGTATCAGGGCGTGATGGATCGCCCCGATCACGTCGTCCAGGCCGATCCAGCTCCAGTACTGGTCTCCGCTGCCGATCACCCCGCCGGCTCCCAGCCTGAACGGCAGCAGCATCCTGGCCAGGGCGCCGCCGGCCGGACTCAGCACTACCCCGATGCGGAGCAGGACGGTGCGGATGCCGGCGTCCCGGGCCGGCTGGCTGGCCGCCTCCCAGGCTTCGCACACCTCGGCCAGAAATCCGCTTCCGGCCGGACTGTCCTCCAACATCAGGTCGGCCCCCCGGTCGCCGTAGAAACCGATGGCCGAGGCGCACACCAAAACCTTGGGCGGCCGGGAGAGTCTAGCCAGGGTTTCACTCAGCAGCCGGGTTGAGTCGATCCGGCTGTCCCGAATGCGGGCCTTTTGTCGGGTGGTCCAGCGTCCGCTGGCGATGTTCTCGCCAGCCAGATGAACGAATCCGTCCAGCCCCTCCAGGCTGTTCGGTTCCAAGCGCCCGGCTTGGGGATTCCACTCAATCTCCGCAG
>WTHE01000226.1:0-1460 GCA_011523315.1 Candidatus Binatota bacterium | reverse complement strand
TCCAGGCTGTTCGGTTCCAAGCGCCCGGCTTGGGGATTCCACTCAATCTCCGCAGCGCCCGCCGTGGCCGGCGAACGGACGAGACGGGTCAGGCGATGTCCTCCGCCAGCCAGAAAAGATACGAGTGCCGATCCGAGCAGTCCGCTGGAGCCGGTCACGGCAATATGCATAGGCGAGCCTCCTTGGGCGACCATATCCTGTCGGGTCACGGTATGTCGATAGGTGAACAGGCGGTCGAGAGTCCGACGGGTGAAGGCTCCGCCACACATCGCGCCGAGCGGCCCGAGGGGCAGCGCGTAATCAATACGATCCTCAAGATAGCACGCCGCGTCTCCGTCCGGTTCGATCCGATGGGTATGATCCCAGCGCGCAAATGGCCCCTTCAGCTGGCGGTCGCGAAACTGCCGACCGGGTACATAATCCCAGTGTTCGGCAACCCAGGTCCGAGAAAAAGGACCGACCCGCAGGCGCAGGACGACCCGCGCGCCATCCTTAATCCCCCCACTCCGCTCCACGATCTCGACCGACTGCCAGGGGGGCGTCAGACGCTCAAAAGCCCCCGGACGCGCGTGCCAGGCAAAGACCTCCTCGGCCGGGGCCGGAATGCGGGAACGACGGGTGAAAATCGGCATGGGATGAAAATCGGCATGGCCTAATGAGAGCGCACCTGGCGCGATACGCCCTCAGCGGACGGAGCGTAACCGGTCAGCTCAACATAGCCGTGGCCGTGCAGGGGTTGGCCGTCGGCCTGTCCTCGGACCGCCACCGCCCCCTCCCAATAGCGGATGGACAGGGGCAGTTCCTGGTCGGCCACATGCGGCCACAGCTCGAACGCGATCCGCTCGGCCGGAATCTGGAACCGCCAGCGGGCCGGATAGCGCCCCCCGCCGCGTGGGCTGTCCCAGTAGGCGTCCACCTCAATACGGACATCGGCCTGTCCCAGCCGCAGGGTCTCGCCGTTGGCACGCACCAGGGTGCCGCTGCTGAAGCCGTCGGGCTGACCATCGACTCGCCGCAGCCGAAAAAACATCAGCTCGCTGCCGTCGGACAGCTGGAGCCCAAACCAATCCCAGCCGCGATACTCTTCGCCCAACACGCTGGTACTCCACTCGCGGTCCAGCCAGCTCGTGCCGCTGACCTCAAACGTCTCATCGGCGATGCGCAGCGTTCCTCGGGTCGGCATCCGGGTCAGCGAGTAGTAGTACGATGCGTTGCCCGCCTCGGGTCCCTTCTGGCTCAGCCCCCGGTCGCCGTGCAGCACCACCGGCTTGGCGCTGTGGAGTTGCAGCTCAAGGCCAATCTCGCCCTGCCCGGCCCGCAGACGGACCGGCAGACCAGTCTGAGCCCGGGCCGACCAGTCCTCGACCCACGCCGCAAGCGGCTGCGCCTGCGCGCCGGCCAGTCCCAGGGCCGCGCGCAGGCGCAGCCGTTTGCGGTGTGGGTCGAGGACTGGTCGGCCC
>WTHE01000214.1 GCA_011523315.1 Candidatus Binatota bacterium | reverse complement strand
TACTCGGCCATCTTGACATGGCCGCTGACATAGGCGAACAGGGCGTAGGTCATGCCGGTAATCATCACCGGCCCAATCGCCAAGCCGTCCAGCCCGTCGGTCAGGTTGACCGCATTTGAGGCACCGACAATCACCAGGGCGGCAAACGGCACATACCACCAGCCCAGGTCGGGCCGCAGGTCTTTGAAAAACGGAATCGTCAGGCTGGTGTCAAAGCCCGGCAGGCAGATCAGCCACACGGCTGCCCCCAGGGCCAGGACCAGCTGACACAACAGCTTATATTTCCCCCTGAGCCCGACCGAATTCTTGCGCGACAGCTTGCGGTAGTCATCCACGAAACCGACCGCCCCGAAGCCAACCGTCCCGCCCAGCGCCAGCCACACATAGGGGTTGCTCAGATCGGCCAGGAGCAGGGTGGCAACCGTCAGGGAGAACAGAATCAGCGTCCCGCCCATGGTCGGCGTTCCGGCCTTGCTCAGATGCGCCTGCGGACCGTCAGGCCGGATCTGCTGGCCGACCTGCAGGGCGGTCAGCCAGGCGATCAGCCGCGGGCCGAGAAAAAAGGACACCGTCAGCGCCATGATGGCGGCCAGCAGCGTCCGAAAGGTGATATAGCGGAAGACGTTGAGCACCGAGTAGCTGGTATGCAGCGGGTACAGCAGCAGGTAGAGCATCAGCCGACCTCCCGTGCGGAGAAATAGTGGCGGACCTCCTCCCGGTCATCAAAGTGATGCGTGCGGGTTCCGATAATCTGGTAGTCCTCGTGACCCTTGCCGGCAATCACCACCACGTCTCCGGGCCGGGCCCCGTCCAGAGCGGCCCGAATCGCGGCCCGACGGTCGGCCAGGATCACATAGCCGCGCCGGGCGGCGGCCAGGGCCGACGGTTCGTCCAAGCGTCGCACACCGGCCTCGACCAGACCGCGTTCGGCGTCGGCCAGAATGCGCTGCGGATCCTCGCTGCGCGGATTGTCCGAGGTTAAAACAACCAGGTCACTCAGCCGACCGGCGGCCTGACCCATGAGCGGCCGCTTGCCCCGGTCCCGGTCACCACCACAGCCAAAGACCGTCAGCAGACGTTTGGGGGTCAGCGAACGCACCGAGCGCAGGGTCTTGTCGAGCGCGTCGGGTTTATGGGCGTAGTCGACAATCACCTCAAACGCCTGGCCGACAGCGAGCCGTTCCAGACGCCCGGGTACCCTGGGACAGGCGGCGATGCCGGCCGCAATCGTCTCGGCCGGCACGCCCAGGGCGTGGGCCGTGGCGGCGGCGGCGACAATATTGTACAGGTGCGGCTCCCCAATCAGGGCCGACGAAAACGCGACCGGCCGGCCCTCCAGACGCAACTCCCCGCGCAGGCCGCCCAGGCTGTGTTCACGCGCCGAGACCGAGACCAGCGCGTCGGCACGGCAGCCGTAGGTGATCAGCCGGCCGGGCAGGCGGTAGCCGGCCAGCTTCTGGCCCCACGGGTCATCGACATTGACCGCAGCAAAGCGCTCGGCCTTGGGCGAGTCGGCCAGCCCGGAGCGGAACAGTCTGACCTTGGCGGCAAAATAGTCGTCCAGGTCGGCGTGAAAATCGAGGTGATCGCGGCCCAGATTGGTAAACACCGCGCCGTTCCACTGGCAGCCGCGGACCCGTTCCTGGACCAGGGCGTGGGACGAGACCTCCATGACCGCGTGGTCTACGCCGGCGTCGGCCATGGTGGCCAGCAGGGACTGGAGTTCGACCGCTTCGGGTGTGGTAAAGGGCGCCGGCTGTTGGCGTCCCTGGTAGCGATAATTGACCGTACCAATCACGCCCGGCGACCAGCCCATGGCCAGCCAGATGGCCTCCAGCAGATAGGTCGTGGTGGTTTTCCCGCTCGTGCCGGTCACGCCGACCAGCGACAGCCGAGCGCTCGGCTGGCCGTAAAACCGGTCGGCCATCAGCCCCAGCAGACGCCGCGGCGCCGCGCAACCGATCAGGCCGAGCGGCCGGGCAGAGCCCGACAGCCGCCGTTGGACGGCGGGGTAGTGGTCGTCGGCCACGACAAGGGCGGCGGCTCCGCCGCGCAGGGCGTGGTCTATGAACGCCGTACCGTCGGTCTTCGTCCCCGGCAGGGCAAAAAACACGGCTCCGGGCCGCACCTGGCGCGAATCATAGGCCAGCTGCTCGACGGGGATGTCCAGGCAGCCTGCGGTCTGTACATCAAGGCCCGAGGGCAAGAGATCGGCCAGCCTCACAGCACCCCCTCCTCAACACCGGTCGGCCGGGTCGGAGCCAGGCTCAGACGGTAGAACGGCTGGGCGGTGTGTGGGTCGTGCTGTACGGCCTGAGCGACGACATAGCCGCTCCCGGTCGTGCTGACCCGCCAGCCGTTTCGGTCGGCCAGACGCAGGGCTTCACGCAGGCTGAGACCCAGGAAATTCGGCCGCCCGAGCCCATCCGGGCTGGGAGACGGGTCGGACCGGGTCGGGCCGGCAACCTGGATCGGAACGGGCTGGACCGGAACGGGTGCGGCCTCGACGCCCAGCGCAGCCACAGCCTGGCTGGCAATGGCCCGGAAAACCGGCGCGGCAACCTGACCGCCATAGTATCCACCCCGGCGCGGCTCATCGACAGTGATGGCGATCACCAGGCGCGGCGCATCGGCCGGCACGATGCCGACAAAAGAGGCAATATGCGCCCGAGCCGAGTAGGCGCCCTCGGCGTCGAGCTTCTGGCTCGTTCCGGTCTTACCGGCCACCCGAAAGCCTTCGAGCCGGGCTCGCCAACCGGTTCCGCCGGGTTCAACCACCTGTTCGAGCAGTCCGACCACCTGTTGTGCCGTCTCGGGCCGAACCGCCTGCCAGACGTACTGCGGACGGTTGGCCTCGAGCACCGTCCCCTCACTGTCCCGGATGTCCTGGACGACATACGGCCGCATCAACATCCCATCGTTGGCCAGGGTGGCAAACGCGGCGGCCAACTGCAGCGGAGTGACCGCCACCCCGTAGCCAAAACTCACCGTGGCCAGCTTGATATCCGGCCAGTGCCGGTCCGCGGACAGCAGGCCCGAACTCTCGGCCGGCAGATCAATCCCACTGGTCTGGCCCAGACCGAACGCGCGCAGATACCGGAAGTAGGTTGGCTGACCGAGCCGCTCGACGACTTTGGCCGCCCCGATATTACTCGAGTGCTTGATGATCTCGGCAAAGCTCAGCCAGCCGTGCGGCCGGTGGTCCCGGACCGTCCGCCGACCGATCCGATAGCGACCCTGTTCACAGAAGATTTGCTCCTCGGCGTGGACCAGCCGACTGTCCAGTGCGGCTGCGGCCAGCAGGGCCTTGAGGGTCGAGCCGGGCTCATAGACCTCGCTGACCAGCCGATTGCGACGGTCTGCGGCCGGTGTGGCCGCCGGGTTGTGGGGATCGAAACTCGGCACCTGGGCCATGGCCAGGACGGCAAAGCTGCGGGGGTCGAGAATGACGACCGTGCCGGCCTTGGCCGCATGCGCCTCAACCGCCCGGGCCAGTTCGTGCTCGGCGATGTACTGCAGTCTGGCATCGAGGCTGAGGCGAACCTCGAAGGTCCGGCTGGGTGCCGTGTCCACACCCTGGGCAAAAATCACCCGGCCAAAGGCGTCGCGCAGTCCGGTCAGTTCGGCCGGTCGGCCGCGCAAATAGTGGTCATAGGACTGCTCGACGCCGGCCAGCCCCTTGGCATCAATATCGGTGAAGCCGAGCAGTGGCGCGGCCAGACTGCCCTGAGGATAGACCCGCCGTTCACTCGGCTGGCTGCCAATCCCGTCAATACCCAGGCTGCGAACCTGGGCCGCCAGCCGGGGCGAGACCCTGCGTTGTAACCAGACAAACGAGGCCGATTTTTTCAGCCGTTGGGCGACCTGTGGAGCCGGCACCCCCAGGGCCGCGGCCAGAGCCGGCAGCCGCTCATCAACCCCGTCCGGCAGCTGAGCGGGGTGGGCGAAAAGGGACTCGACCGCCAGGCTCAGGACCAGCGGCGTCCCGTTCCGATCAACAATCGTCCCCCGCTGCGAAGTCCAGCGAATCCGCTTGTGGTGTTGATTGGCCGCCTGGTCGGCCAGCTCCCGGTGTTGGACAACCGTCAGCTCGACCAGCCGAGCGGCGACCAGCACGAGGCCCGAGCCCATACACAACGCGGCGATCCACAACCGTTTCTTCATCCCCCCTCCTCATCGTTCTTGGCGGACCGTCTTGACCTGCTTGACCTGACCGGCCCGAGGCAGGCCGAGTCCCAAACGCTGGCGTGCCAGCTGGGTCAGGCGACCCGATGCCGTCAGCCGACTCCACTCGGCTTCGAGGCGGCGCTGCTCGGCCTCAAGCGTTTGCAGCAGGTGGCGCGTGTCCGACAGCGCGTAGCCCGTTGCCACGACCTGCAGCCGGGTCCAAATCTGGCCACACACCAGACCTAGGCCGAGCAGGGCGACCAGGCCATGGCCCAGCCACCGACGCGCAGGACTCGAATGCGGCATGCTGTTCTTCCTCTCTCCACCAATCTTCCTCTAGCCATAGCGCTCTACCGCACGCAGCCGCGCGCTGCGGGCACGCGGGTTCGTGGCCACCTCTGATCGGGTCGGGGTCAACGGTTTTGGTGTCAGGATCTTCACCTTGGGAGACCACCCACAGGCACACAGCTGGAGCCGGGGCGGGCACACACACGAGGCTGCCCAGCGCCGGAAAGCGGTCTTGACCAGCCGGTCTTCCAAAGAATGATAGGCCAGGATGACCAGCCGGCCACCCGGCTTGAGCAGACGATAGCCGTCAGCCAGGAAGGTGGACAAATGATGGAGTTCCCGGTTGACCGCGATGCGCAGGGCCTGAAACGCCCGGGTAGCCGGATGGACGGACGAACGGGCCGAGCGGGACGGCCGCTTGATGACCTGCTCGATAGTCCGGACCAGGGCGACGGTGGTGGTCAAGGGAGACTTTTTACGCGCCTCGACCACGGCGCGGGCCAGCGCACCAGCGGCCGGCTCCTCACCCCACTCGCGGAAGATCTGACGCAACTCGGCCTGGCTGGCGTGATTCACCACCTCGGCCGCGCCACCGGGCTCGGTCCGGTCCATCCGCATATCGAGCGGACCGGCACGCAGAAAGCTGAAACCCCGTTCGGCATCCTCAATTTGCAGCGAGGAAAAGCCCAGGTCGAGCACTGCGGCGTCAACACCCGACCAGCCCAGCCGGGCCAGGGTCGCCAGCGAGCGGCTGAAATTTTCCTGGACCAGGGTGACACGGGCGCCCCAGTCGGCCAGGCGCTGTCGGGCCACGGCCAGCGCGTCAGCATCGCGGTCAAGTCCCAGCAGCCTGCCCTTCGGCCCCGTGCCGGCCAGCACTGCGGCGGCGTGGCCGCCGCCGCCCAGGGTGCCGTCCAGCACGTCGGCGTTGGGCCGCAGCCGCAGCTGGACGAGCGTCTCCTCAAGCATCACCGGCAGGTGACCTGAAACAGGGGCGCGGGACGGGCTGGCCAGGACCGTCTCCATGAGGCCTGTATGCTGGCACGGGTCCATATCAGTCTGTTACAGGCGGGAAGGGAAAAGGGGTGAACCGAAGCACGATTTCGTAGAGAACTCGTGGCGCCCGCCAGACACTGCCGCTCCTCATCCTCCACCTCCCAGTCGTCTGCGACACATCCCCCCGACTATAATCGTCAGCATTTTGCCTGTCAAGCAAAAATCCTAGGAAACTCAAGCAGTTTGCCGCCACATGACCTGCATTGACTCAGCCCTGCGGCTCCGATACACCTTTCTGCGAGCAGCAAGGATTTGTCGAAAGAAAGCTTTTGCCTGGATCGTGCCGATCACACGGTCCGGGCGTTTTTTTGGTGTGGTTGTGCGCTGGAGCAGCGTATGCAAAAGCGGTATTTGTTGACTCCCGGACCGACCCAGGTTCCGCCCGAGGTGCTGCTGCGCATGTCGCAGCCGATGGTCCACCACCGCAGCCCGGAATTCAGCCGGCTGTTTGCCGAGGTCCAAGCCGGTTTACAGCGGCTGTTTCAAACCGACCAGGACGTGCTCATCCTGGCCGCCTCAGGCACCGGCGCGATGGAGGCGGCGGTCTTCAACACCTGCTCGGCCGGGGAGAGTGTGCTGGTCGTCAACGGCGGCAAATTCGGCCAGCGGTGGCTCGAGATCTGCCGGGCGGCGGGCCTGGCCGCAGTCGAAATTCGGGTCGAATGGGGCCAGGCGGTGGCCGTTGAGACGGTCGCCCGGGCGCTTGAGCAGCACCCTGAAGTCCGGGCTGTTCTGGTCCAGGCCAGCGAGACCTCAACCACGGTTCTGCATCCCGTCCAGGCTCTGGCGCGCCTGACCCGCCACACTGATCGACTGCTGATCGTCGACGCCATTACCGCCCTGGGTGCAACCGCAATCCCGATGGACGGCTGGGGGATTGATATTCTGGTCACCGGTTCACAGAAAGCCCTGATGCTGCCACCGGGCCTGGCCTTTGTTGCGCTCAGCCCCAAAGCCTGGCAGCGGGCCACAGCGGCCAGCCTGCCGCGCTTCTATTTTGATCTGCGCCGGGAGCGCCAGGCCCAGCACAAGCACACGACCGCCTACACCCCGGCCGTCTCGCTGATTGCCGGCCTGCACGAGGTGCTGCGTCTGCTGCAGGACGAAGGACTGCCCCAGGTGTACGCCCGCCACGCGCATCTGGCCCGGGCGACCCGGGCCGCCGCCCAGGCCCTGGGCCTGCGCTTGCTGGCTCCCGAGCACCCCAGCCCGGCGGCCACCGGGGTGTGGCTGCCACCCGAGGTAGACGGCGGACAGCTGCTGAACGCCATGCGCACGCACATGGGGGTAGACATTGCCGGCGGCCAGGACCAGCTGAGCGGAAAGATCGTGCGCATCTCCCATATCGGCTATGCCGGCCCCTTTGACGTGATGACCGCCATCAGCGCCCTGGAGATGGCCCTGGTTGCGTTTGGCTGTGATATCGAACTCGGCCGTGGCGTTCGGGCGGCCCAGGAAGTCCTGCTGACGGGCTGGCCCGAGTTGAAGCCTGTCTCAGGGACGGGTTCGGCAGGCACAGGCCGTTGACACACAGCACGACCATGAGTCCCAAGGTCCTCATCACCGATTCCCTGGCTCCGCAAGGACTGGAGCGCCTCCGGTCCTACCCCGGCATCGAAGTCGAAGTACGGCCCGGGCTGGCCACGGCTGAGTTGATCCGGCACATCCCGGCCTACCAGGCCCTGATCATCCGCAGCGGCACAAAAGTCACCCCTCCGGTGATTGCCGCCGCAACCCAGCTCCAGGTCATTGGGCGGGCCGGGATCGGGGTCGATAATATCGCGCTCGAAGCGGCGACCAAGCGCGGCATTGTGGTCATGAATACGCCGGGCGGGAATAATGTCACGACCGCCGAGCACACCCTCTCGATGCTGCTGGCCCTGGCCCGGAATATCCCCCAGGCCAACGCCTCGATTCGAGCCGGACGCTGGGAGCGGGGCAAATTCACCGGCAGCGAGGTGTGCAATAAGGTCCTGGGCATTATCGGCCTGGGCAACATCGGGGCGATTGTGGCCGAACGGGCGCTGGGACTGCGCATGCGGGTCATCGCCTTTGATCCGTTCATCACCCCGGAAGCCGCAGCCAAGCTGCGGATCGAGCCGGTGAGCCTGGACGAGTTGTACGCCCAGGCCGACTTTATTAGCGTCCATACCCCGCTGACCGAAGACACCCGGGGGCTGATTGATCGGGCCGCCTTTGGCCGGATGAAAACCGGGGTACGGCTGATCAACTG
>WTHE01000054.1 GCA_011523315.1 Candidatus Binatota bacterium | reverse complement strand
GACCGACATGCTGTGGAGAAACGTGGTGATGGCCGCACGGTTTTGCTGGCTCAGAAGGTCTTGTTCAATACGGGTGAGGGTGGTGAGCAAGCGCTGGGCGATTTCGCTGGCCCGGTCCCGGAACTCCTCAAGACCACCCTCGCGGACCACAATCGTTCCGCCGGGCTCCAGCAGGGGGACATCCACCGAGCCCCCTTCAAGCTGGACAAACCGAATCCCGGTCACAAACGACCCGACCAGATGGGCGATCGTGTTGCGCCGGACCGGCGTCCCGGGCTGGAGGGCGATGACGACTTGGGCGCGCGGCGGTGTCTCGGCGGTCAGATACACGCCTTCCACCTTGCCGACCGTGACGCCCTGATACTCGACCGCCGCGCCGGGCAACAGCCCGCTGACCGACTTGGCGAAGTAGATGGTGTAGGTATCGACCGGCTGGAGAAAACGGGAGCCGGCCAACCACAGCAGGGTTGCGGCGAACAGAAAAAAACTCAGGGTGATAAACAGACCAACTTTGAGCCGGGTTGTGCCCATATCAGGCTCCGTCGGTGAGGCGTTCGAGCAGCCCGTGGCGCAGCCCGGCCGGCCGCGGGCGACGATCAAAAAACGCCTGCACCTGCGGCAGCTGCCTGGCCTGGACCTCGGCCAGCGGGCCGGCCGCCAACACGCGTCCATCGTGCAGCATAATGGCTCGGTCCGCAATCATCTGAATGCTGCCCAGCTCGTGGGTCACAATCAGGATGGCCATGTCAAACTGGGCTTTGAGGCGCAGAACGAGTTCGTCAAGCTCGCGCGCCGTCACCGGGTCCAGGCCGGCTGACAGCTCGTCGAACAGCAGCAGGGTCGGGTCGAGGGCCAGCGCCCGGGCAACCGCAGCCCGTTTTTTCATGCCGCCGCTCAGCTCGGCCGGCAGCAGCCGGGCGGCGTGTTCCAGGCCGACCAGCGAGAGCTTCATCCGCGCCAGCATCCGGGCCGTTTCTACCGGCGCTCGGGTGTGTTCCAGAATCGGCAGCATCACATTCTCTTCCACGCTCATCGAGTTGAACAGCGCCCCGCCCTGGAAGGACATGCCGACATTGCGCAGGATGGCTTCCCGCTCCGCTTCGCCCGCCCGGTGGACGTCCCGGCCGTCGATCAAGACCCGACCCGAGCGAGGCCTCAGCAGGCCGACGACATGACGCAGCAGGGTGGTTTTGCCACAGCCGCTGCCGCCCAGAATGACGGTAATTTCTCCCCGTCGAGCCTGCACGCTGACCCCGTTGAGCACGGTCTGGTCGCCATAGCCGGCAACCAGATTCTCGACCACGACGTAGGCAGGTGCGGAACTGGGCGTGGTCGGCATGATTCTCTCCGTTTGTCTCGTCTCTTACGACAGATAGAAAAAAATGGTGGTGAAGACGGCGTCGGCCAGGATACACAGCACAATCGAGGTGACCACCGAAGCCGTGGTATTGGTGCCCACGCCCTCTGCTCCGCCCCGGACATACATGCCGCGATAACAGGCCACCAGCCCGATCAGGCCGGCAAAGACGACGCTCTTGACCATGCCGGTCACCAGATCGCTCATCAGCAGGGCCTGGCCGGTCTGCTGGATATAGTTGCGGCTGCCCAGGCCGAGCAGCAGCACGCCGACCCAATAGCCGCCAAAAATGCCGGCCAGATTCGACAGGACGGTCAGGCACGGCACCGCGCACAGCAGGGCCACGACCCGGGGCAGGAGCAGAAATCGAGCCGGGCTCAGGGCCATGGTGCGCATGGCGTCAATCTCCTCCGACACGACCATGGTGCCCAGCTCGGCGCTGATGGCCGAGCCGCTGCGGCCGGCCACAATGACGGCGGTGATCAACGGGGCCATCTCCCGCGCCATGGACACGCCGACCAGATTGGCAATATAGATGGCGGCTCCGAACTGGCGCAGCTGGCTGGCCGCGTTGAGGGCCAGCACCGCGCCAACCAGAAAAGACAGAAAGCTCACAATCGGGATGCCCTCAATCCCGATCTTGACGATCTGCTCCCCGGTCCGGTCCCATTTCACGCCTTTGCCGCGCCACGGGGCAACGCACAAGCAGTAGGCCAGCTCACCGATCATATCCAGCAGACGACGCCCAGTGGTCAGCAGGGCAAGGGTCTGGTCGCCCAGGTGTTCGACCGAAGACAGTCGGCTGTGTACGACTTGGGGCGGACCGAGCAGGTCGTCCTCAAGACCGCTGAACGCCTGACGCAGCCCGGCCGACAGGCCCACAAAGCGGACCTCACACCCCCGGGCGTGGCGCTCGGCAACCAGCTGCAACAGGCTGGCCACCTCAAGGCTGTTGAGCTGTCGGACGGCGCTGAAATCGAGGACGAGGCGCGCGCCGGCCGGGGCGCGCCTCAGGGCACGACGAATCTCTTCGAGCTGGCCCGGCAGGGCGGGTCGGGGGTCTGGATCACCCACGCCCGACTGCGAGTCCGTCGGCAAAATACGGAATTCCACACTGCTCACGGTGTTGGCCGCAGCCTTTCTGGTGTACGCTGGTCAGCATCCTAGCACGAGCGTCGTTGTGACTGGTAGTGTTACGCCCTGGTCAGAACTGCTGATTGACACGCGAATCGGCCTTGCCTAGACTCCGGGGCGGCGGAATCCGGCGGCCGGCCGTCTGGCCGGCGGCCAACCACCGTCTCAACACGACAATCAAGGATGGAGCAGGCTCATGTTATGGTGTGACAAGCTCGCCGAGCGGGTGTCCGGCCCGCAGCTGATTAACGATTCCAAGACGCCGTCGGGCCGGGTGCATGTCGGCGCGCTGCGGGGCGTGCTGATCCACGACGCCGTGTTCCGCACCCTCAAGGATCGCGGCATCCCCGTCCGCTATACCTTTGGCGTCGACGACTATGACCCGCTCGACGAGCTGCCGTCCGGCCACGCCGAGTTTTTCCGCCCGTACCTGGGAGCGCCGCTGTGCCAGGTTCCGCCGCCGCCGGGCTCCTCGGCGCCGGATGTGGCCGAGCACTATATTGCGGAGTTTTTTGACATCTTTCGGGAGTTGGGGGTCGAGGCCGAGACCTACCGGATGCGCGATATCTACCGCTCGGGGCGGTTTAACGAGGCGATTGACGCTATCCTGAACAACGCGGCCAAGGTCCGCGAGGTGTACAAGACCGTCAGCAACTCCGCGCGTCCCGACACCTGGTATCCCTTTCAGGTGGTGTGTGAGGCGTGCGGCCGGATCGGCACGACCGAGGTCACCGACTACGACGGCAGGGAAGTCAGCTACACCTGCCGGCCCGACCTGGTCAGTTGGGCGACGGGCTGTGGACACGCCGGCAAGGTCTCGCCGTTTGACGGTCGGGGCAAGCTGCCCTGGAAGCTGGAGTGGACGGCCAAGTGGCAAACCTTCGGCATTACGATTGAGGGCGCGGGCAAAGACCACAACACCAAGGGCGGCTCACGCGATGTGTCGGCCGCCTGCCTGCGAACCATTTTTGACCAGCCGCCGCCACTGAATATTCCGTACGAGTTTTTCCTGGTCGGCGGGGCCAAGATGAGTTCGTCCAAGGGGATTGGCGTGTCGGCGCGGGACATGGCGGATTTCCTGCCGCCCGAACTCCTGCGCTTCGTCATGATCCGCACCCAGCCCAAACAGCCGGTGAATTTCTCGCCGGACGAGAAATCGATCATCAAAATCTTCAACGACTTCGACCGCTTTCATACCCGCACCTACCACGACCCCAAGGTCTCGGCAGACGACAAGCGGGTGTACCAGCTGTCACAGACCGTGTCCCGGGGCGATTTCTACGCCGCCGACTTCCAGCTGGTGGCAACGGTTGCCCAGCTACCCCATCTCGATCTGGCCAGCGAGGTCGAAAAGCGCAAAGGCGCGCCGCTGACCCAGACTGAACGCGATCAACTCGCCCGCCGCGCGCAGGCCGCGCGCTACTGGTTGGAGCACTACGCCAGTCCTGAGGAGCGGATTGTGCTGCAAGACGCGCTGCCGGAGCGGGCCGGGGAGCTGACGACCGGCCAGCGCGCCTTTCTGCATCGGCTGGCCGACCGCCTGCCCGGCGTGGTGTGGGAAGACAGCGCCTTGCAGACTGCGGTGTTCGATGTGGCGCGGCTGACGCCGATTGCGCCGGCCCAGGCATTCAAGGCGCTCTACCGTGTCCTGCTCGACCGCGACTCAGGCCCCAAGGCGGGCAATCTGCTGGCCTTTCTGGACCGGGACTTCCTGCTCAAACGTCTGCAAGAGCTGCCGCATGACCAACAGACGTTCTGGCAGGAGACGGCCATCAGTCGAGAAGATTTCGATGCCTGGACCGCTGAGCACCGGGCGCACATCACCCAACTCAGCGCTGAGGCCAAACTCGGTGAGGCACAGCCTGGGGCATCGGCGCGGCTGGGAATCGTTGAGTACACCGTTGCGTTCGATGACAACAAAACGCACCTGCGGCGTGTCCTGCTGGGGGAGTTTGCCGAACGGGCAGCCTTTGACGCGGCGGCGCGGGACCACGTCGCCCCCGTAAACTGAATAGCAAAAGTGTCGAGGCGTGCGCATCATTACTCGAAAGCGGCTCAATGAGTTTGCGGAGCATCATCCTGAGACCAGGAGTGCTCTGGAGCATTGGTATCGAGAGATGAAGAGACGAAATTTCGCGTCCTTTGCAGAACTGCGAGGAAGCTTCCCGTCTGCTGACCGAGTCGGAAAACTCACCGTGTTTAACATTGGTGGAAACAAGGCGCGTTTGATTGCTGCCCTGCACTATAATCGACGCCGGGTGTATATTCGGGAGGTATTGACGCATACGGAGTATGACGCAGGCAAATGGAAGGAATAGCCCATGAGCACCGATAATTCTGATGTCTCGACTGAGGTCTCAGTTGCCGTCACACACTGGCCCGAGATGGCAGATTCTGTGTTTGTCCCTCACTCCGAGGACGACTATCGCCGCCTCGTTGCCTTCCTGGATGGCTTGATTGACGAAGTCGGCGAAGAGGAAACTCACCCTCTGGCCTCGTTAATGGAAATTTTGGGCGTGTTGATTGAGCAGTACGAAGCGGAACACGTTCCTGAACTGAGCGGAGAGGAAGTAGCTTAGATCGCGACTCTATGTTGCGCTGACAAACAGCCCAGAGCCCGACGAGGGAGAGTAGCGATGAAAGTTTCAGAGATCAGGAGACAGTTTCTACGGTTGGCCTACGAACGAGACGATCGCAAGTCACCTGATAATCTTCGCCGCGGCCAATTTCGTGCTGGTTGGTTCGGTACGGTTAGCGAAGAGACGCTGAAACAGAAGCTCACTTGGCATAATCTTGGCTACCGAATGGGTCAGCATTTTGGTCCTCAGTCCGATGAAAAAATTAACAAAGTGTTTCAAGCGCTGGCCGATGATTACCTGAGCGGTGCAGTCCGGCCAGCTAAGAGAGCGGTGTCCAAAGCTGCTGAGAAGTCCGGCCCGCCTCGGCGGCGCGGCGCTAGACGGAAGCCCGGAAACCGACCACAAACGAATTACTCCCCCGATGAGATCGACGAAAAGAGTGATTTGCCAGAAGGGGCGAAACTCCGAGTCACTGTCAACAGATACGAACGCAGTCCCAAGGCCCGGAAGCAGTGCATTGACCACTATGGAGCAAAGTGTTGCATTTGCGACTTCTCATTTGAGGACACATATGGCGATGTCGCCGAGGGCTTCATCCACGTGCATCACGTCGAACCGGTGTCGGCGAGAAAAGGAAAGAGGTACAAGGTTGATCCAATAAAAAACCTCCGTCCAGTGTGTCCCAACTGCCACGCGGTCATCCACATTCGCAAGGGCGAACCTGTGTTCAGCATCAAAGAGGTCAAGGCGTTTTTGCGGCGTGAAGAGTCCCACTAAGATGCATCGGGATACTTCAGGGGGGCAGGCTCAGACTTCCGCCGCAGTCAGTGCTTGCTTCGCCACTTCCGGCAGGTCGATTGGAACGAACATGGAGGCGGGATAGAGGTAGCCGTCGGGCTCCGACTTGTCCTCGTCAAGAATCCGGATCAGGTCGTGTGCCTCGGCCTCAGCGTCTGACAACAGGCGGTAGACTTTACCCACGATCAAACTGGCGGGGTTACTCTCATTGTCTATGCAGATCACGAACTCGCTCATCGGACTATCTGAGGGTGCAGCGGACCGCGCTCTGCTGAGTTCCTGCTACGGCGTCCACTCAAAATAGTCGCGCAGGTTGTCTAACTCGCGCTGCTGACAGGCGACCGCGATGCGCAGCTTCTCCAGGTGCTGCTGGACCATTTTTTCGCCTCCCTTGACCTGATGGTCGGCAAAAAAGGCGGTTACCTCGGCTTCGAGTTCGGGCGTGACCAAGCCTGTAATCCCCTCACACATGCGGGGGATAGTGCTGGCCGGGTAGTGGCCCAGCATGGCGTCCCAGTTGTCTTTCAGGAACTGCCAGGCACGTTCGCGCTGCTGGGTGTTGAGCAGCAGCTGGCGCATCAAGAAGGGCGCGTTCTGGGTGCGGACTTCGCCGTTGGTGGTCAGAAGCAGTGTACGCTCGAACAGCTCGGCCGGCTGAAAGGCGGCCAGGGCAAACAGGTAGCGCATTTCCTCCTGGGGAGTCTTGGCCGTCTTGAAGGCGGTGTAGAACTCGTCATAGTCGGCCTCGTTGCCGCTATGGGCCACAATCGAGACCAGGGCCGGGACGAGGTTGGGATCGACCGCAGCGCTATCGGACTTATACGCGGCGTAGCGGGCACGCGCCTCGGCCTGGGTGGCGCGGTCATTACCCAGGGTGCCCAGCGCGCCCAACAGCTCTCCGCGCAGCTGGCCGACCAGGGCGTCTTCTCCGTCGGCCGGCTGCCAGCCCAGCCGCTCGATGCTGGGACCGACCAGACTGTGGACCCGGGCGTGCAGAGCCGGGCGATGGTCAGGGTCGAGCAAACGGTCGAGGTAGTGCAGCGAGCCGAGAATGGCGCTCCAGACATTGTGCTCGGTTTCGTCCTCGAACAGCAGCAGCAGGTCCATATAGTCGGCCAGCGGGGTGAGACCGGCCAGGGCTGCGGCCCAGGTGTCGTTGACCAGGTTAAAGCGTTCGATCGCCGACAGCTCGGTCTGGAGTGCGCCGGTCAGCCGCTGGAGCAAATCCGGGCTGTAGCGCACCCGGTAGAAGCCGTGGCCGCCGGCGTTGACCACCACCCAGTCCGGCCGCGCCGGCAGGTCGAGGCGGACCTCGTCTTCCTCCAGCAGCACGGTGCGGGTCAGCTCCTGATCGCCGCTCTTGGCCCGGATGAACACGGGCGCCTGCCAGCGCCGGGTGGCGTCGGCCTCGGCCGGCAAATACTGGAAGATGTGCTGGGACACGACCAGCGTCGTGTCTTCAACGGCAGCCGAAATCAGGGGATGGCCGGGCTGAAACACCCACGAGTCCATCATGCTGCGGACCGGCTGCCGGGCCGATTCCTCAATCGCGTCCCACAGGTCGGTGGTCTCGGCATTCGCGTAGGCGTGCTTGCCGACATAGCTGCTGATGCCGGTCCGGAAGGTGTCCGAACCCAGGTACTGTTCCAGCATGCGCAGGACGGCGGCGCCTTTCTCGTAGGTCAGAATGTCAAACATGCCGGCCGCTTCGTCAGGATGGCGAACCGGAAACTCGATGGACCGGGTGCTCTGCAAGCCGTCGATCTGCAACGCTGCCGCGCGTGAGACGGCAAAGCTGGTCCAGCGCTGCCACTCGGGCTTCCAGTCGTCAACGGCCATCATCTCCATGAAGGTGGCAAACGCCTCGTTGAGCCACAGCCCGTTCCACCACTTCATGG
>WTHE01000106.1:5317-7776 GCA_011523315.1 Candidatus Binatota bacterium | reverse complement strand
CCGCCATTGCAAACATGTTCGACTACCATGCGGCCGGCTTTCACACCTGGGATCTGGCCGACCATTACGGTCCGGCCGAGGATTTCATCGGCGAGTTTCGGCGTCAGCTTATCGCCGACCAGGGCCAGGCCGCGTGGTCAGGCGTCCAAGCTTTTACCAAATGGGTGCCGCGGCCCGGCCGCATGACACGCCAGATTGTCGAGGCCAATATCGCCCGCTCGCTCCGCCGCATGGATGTCGCCAGCCTGGACCTGCTCCAGTTTCACTGGTGGGAGTATTTCGATGAGCGCTATCTGGACGCGCTCACACATCTGGCCGACCTGCGCGACGAGGGAAAAATTCGCCACTTGGCGCTGACCAATTTTGATACGGCGCATCTCAAAACGATTACTGAGGCCAGCATCCGCGTGGTCTCCAACCAGGTCCAGTTCTCGCTGATCGACCGACGCCCGGAAGTCGAGATGATCCCCTTCTGCCAGGAACACAACATCAGCCTGCTGACCTATGGCACGGTATGCGGCGGTCTGTTGTCCGAGAAATACCTCGACCACCCCGAGCCGAACCGCAGGATCCTCAACACGGCCAGCTTGCAGAAATACAAGAACATGATTGACGCCTGGGGCGGCTGGGGCCTGTTTCAGGAACTGCTCAGCGCGCTCAAAGCCATCGCCGACAAACACGCGGCGAGCATTGCCAATGTCGCCACCCGCTATATTCTTGACCGGCCGGCCGTTGCCGGGGTCATCCTGGGCGTGCGGCTGGGGGTCTCGGACCACCGTCAGGACAACGCCCGGGTGTTCGATTTCAGTTTGGACGCGGCTGATATCGGCCAGATTGAAGCCGTGCTGGCAAAGTCGCGCAATCTGTTTCGGCTGATCGGAGACTGTGGGGATGAGTATCGGAACTGAGGACGTGTTTCGGCTCAGCCTCAGGCTGCTGCGGAGATACCTGTCCGTTCGTTCACTACGGTGAATGTCAACCCGACAGGTCTTTAAGTCGTTTGCAATTTCTCAGTGACCCAACGATTGACAAGGGTCTCAGGAGAAATTCCACGCGTGCGGGCTTCGGTTTCGAGTCGGGCGTACAGCTCAGGATCGAGAGTGATCCGATGTCGACGCTGGGCACGGAGTTCAAAGGAGACCTCAGGCGTCTCTTCGGCGTAGTCGGCGAGGCTGTGAGAATCCCAAAACGCTCCAATCTCTTCCAGAGTACTGGCCTGAGAGATGGTCGTCCGGCCCTCTCGGTCACTTTCGCTCATGACGTCTCCGCTCCTTTCTGTCCATATCGCGGGCACTCAGGATCAAGGCCATGCTATTCTCTTTGTTGATAAAAAAGACAATGACGTAGCGCCCTGCATCGGTCTGTCCTGTTGCCGCATAAACATCCTCTCCTGAGCGATGTCCCCGCTCAACAAACCAGTACCGAGCTTGGTTGAAGAATACCTCTTCTACTTCATCCTGATCCAGGTGGTGCTTCCTCGCAAGCTTGTTGATGATATCAGGGAGCCAAATGAAGCCGTCGATCCTCATGACGACAACATCTCCAGAAAGAGAACGTACTTCGAGGTTTTATATCTCTATACCCTTAATTGGCTTTGCCTATACCATCGCTAGGGGCACGGCCACACCGGGCACGTCTACTCGGGTGTGGAAAATCGTGCCCTTGCGATCCGGGTCTTCGGTGTTGTCGGCGGTCACAATGTACAGGTCGCGCCGGTCCTGGCCACCAAAACACAGGCTGGTGACCGCCTTGGCCGGCACTTCAACACGGTGATCGACCGTTCCGTCCGGTGCAAAACAGGTGGCGCAGCCCCCACCATACACCGCCACCCACACCCGGCCGGACTCGTCAACCGCCAAGCCGTCGGGCACCTCGTCGAGCGTGGCAAAGACACGCCGATTGGTCGCCGTTCCGTCCGGGCTGATGTCATGCACGACGACTTGCTTGACCGCACTGTCGGCGTGATAGAGCAGCCTGCCGTCCGGCGACGCGCCGATGCCGTTCGTAATGCCGATGTTCCCGTACACCTCGGTCGCCTTGCCCTCGGCTTCGATCCGCCACAGCTCGCCCGGCACCTGGCTGGTCAGCTTGAACGGGTCGGACCGTAAGGCCCCGGCGTAGACCCGGCCTGCATGATCGGTGAAGATATCGTTGAAGCCGGGAATATCGTCGCGCTGAAACAGGATGCGGCTGGTTCCGTCCTTGACGTGGCAGATGTTCTTGCCGGAGACGACCAGCCCGCCGTCGGCGTGCAGCGCAATCCCCCCCACGCCCCGCCGTTTTGGTACGACCGTGCCGATCTCGCCGTCCGGCGAGCGGCGGTACACCCCGCCGTTTGTGACATCGCTAAAAAACAGGTTTCCGTCCGCGTCCACCCGGGGTCCTTCGATCAGGCCATAGCCTGAGGCAATCGTTTCCAGCATGGGTTCCTCCCTTTTGGTCAGCCTGCAATTGGTCAG
>WTHE01000106.1:0-5217 GCA_011523315.1 Candidatus Binatota bacterium | reverse complement strand
GTCAGTCTGGAACAGGGCGGCCGCGCCCTTCCCTGCCCAGCTTATAGCCTGCAACATTCCGGTTGCCAAACCCCGGCGGGGTGGACTATAAGGCAGAAAGATCAACCCAAACCGTACGCTGCGGCGTGCAAAGGAGGTAGCGCTGATGAGTGCAGAAGAGAACAAAAAACTGGTACTGGGTTTCTTCGAGGACATGTCGGCCGGCAACGCCGAAGCGTTTCTGGGCGCCATGGCCGATAATGCGACCTGGTGGGTCGCCGGGGAACCCAAGAACTTTCCGCTGGCCGGCACGAAGACCAAGGCCGAGTTTACCCAGCTGATCCAGGGCATGGGCGACGCCATGCCCAACGGCCTGAAGATCACGGCCAAGGGCGTGACCGCCGAGGGTGGCCGGGTCGCGGTCGAAGCCGAATCCTACGGCGAACACGCCAACGGCAAGATCTACAACAACTTCTACCACTTCCTGATCGAGTGCGAGAACGGCAAGATCACCGCCGTCCGTGAATACCTCGACACCATGCACGCCAACGACGTGCTGGCCGGCTGAACGCCGAACGGGTTTGGAGAAGGGGCACGGGAGACCGTGCCCTTTTTTGTCAGACCGGCCAGAACAGCCTTTTGGCCTGAGCCTTGAGTTCGGGCTGAAAATCCGGGTGGGCAATCTCAATCAGCGCCTCGGCCCGCTGACGCTGGGTCTTGCCCTGGAGGTTCACAATGCCGAACTCGGTCACCACATAGTCGGCGTACTGGCGCGGGGTGGTCAGCGTGCTGCCCGGCTCAAGCATGGGCACAATCCGGGACAGCTGGCCCCTTTTGGCCGTGGAGGGCAGGACCATGATGGAGCGCCCGCCGTGTGAGTACATCGCGCCCATCATGAACGTCATCTGCCCGCCAATGCCCGAGTACATCTGGGGACCGAGCGACTCGGCCGCAGCCTGGCCCGTCAGGTCAATGGCCAGGGTGCTGTTGACCGCCACCTGATGATTCTGGGCGGCGATATTCAGCAGCGAGTTGGTGTACAGCACGCTGTACAGCTCAAAGGCCGGGTTATTGTCCACGAACTCCAGGTCGGCCCCGCCCACGACCATGGCGGCGACAGCCTTGCCCTTATGGCTGGTTTTGTATTTGCCGGTGGCTACGCCGCGTTTGACCAACTCAACGTGACTGGCGGTCATGATCTCGCTGTGGATGCCGAGATCGTTGCGGTCCATCAGAAACAGGCCAATCGCCTCGGAAATCGCCCCGATGCCCATCTGGACCGTATCGCCGTCGCGAATCAGACCGGAGGCAAACTCGCCGATCACTTCGAGCGTGCCCCGCTCTTCGGCCGGCGGCGGAGCCGTACTGACCGGAAAGGGCGCCGTTTCCTCGACCAGATAGTCGATCTCCGAGACGTGGATCCAGTTGTCGCCGTGGGTACGGATAAAGGTCGGATCGACCTCGGCGACAAAGCATTTGGCCGCCCTGGCCGCGTCTTTGTTGTACCACAGGGCGTTGCCAAAGCTGCAATAGCCCCGCTCGTCGGGCGGCGAGACCACGCCGTAGAAAATATCGGCCTGCCAGGTGTTGGTGCGCCCGTCCTCAACCTGCTTGGCGTACTGCGGATAGTCCAGGGGCAGAAAGTCCACATAGTGCTGCTGCATGCCCTGGCGGCAACCCGCGCCCACATAATCGACGATCAGATGAAAGGACTGCTCGTAGCCCGGCTCGTTCCAGATCGGGTGGTTATACAGCGGATAGCACTGGATCAGCGTCACATCCTCGAGCTGGCCGTTGCGCTTGGCCAGGGCGTCCAGAATGGGAATCGGCGGTCTGCCGATGTGGAGACGGACGAGCTGGCCGGATGTGGTCAGCTGGGCCGCAGCTTGGGCAGAAATGAGTTTGTCCTTATAGGTGTGTTGCCAGGGTTCCATACGTCTTCTCCAAACAGTCTGGCCTCGCCTCTCTTAGTTGAGCAAGGCTTGAAACGTTTCTACTGTCCAGTCCGCGTCTCGAAGGATGCTTCTCAGAACCTTGAGGTGAACAATGATTCGGTTTGAGGAATGTCTTCCCCGGCGGCCAACCGGTCCTCGATATGGAGACGAATAGCGTCCTCCATACTTTCCAGGGCTTGTTCGTATGTTTCTCCCTGCGTGTAACAGCCTTGGAGTTCAGGACACAGAGCAAAGTACCCGTCCTGATCTTTTTCAACGACCACACAAAATCGATAGGTATCCATGCTGTGTCCCCCACCCGCCGGGAGCCTGCCTCACAATACTAGCCCACCAGACTGTGGCCGCCATCGACAAACAGGGTAGTGCCGGTCATGAAGGTATTGGCGTCCGAGGCCAGAAAGATCACCGCAGGTTTGATTTCCGGGGGGTTGCCGACCCGCTGCATCGGAATTCTGGCGATAATCCCCTTGCCGCCCTTGGTCTCCCAGAAACCGGCGTTCATCGGCGTCTCAAAATAGCCCGGGCACAGGGCGTTGACCCGGATATTGTCGCGGGCCCACTCCAGGGCCAGGGTCCGCGTGAAATGGACCAGGGCGGCCTTGGTCGCCCCGTAGGCGGCCATATAGCGGGCCACAATCTGCGAGAACAGCGAGGAGACGTTGATGATTGTGCCTTTCTTGCGCTTGGCCATTTCCGCTCCGACGTGTTTGGCACAGAACACCGGTCCCTTGAGGTTCAGGTTCATGTAGCTGTCCCACTCCTCCTCGGCCAGATCCCGAATCGGCGTCGTGCCGCCCATGCCGGCGTTGTTGATCAGGATATCGATCCGGCCGTACTCGGCCATGACCTGCCCGACCATGCGCTCGATATCGGCCTCGCTGGTCACATCGGCCGCCACGCCAATCACCCGGCGGCCGCTGGCCTGGTGAATCTCGGCCGCCACCCTGTCCAGATCGGTCTGGGTGCGGCTGATCAGGGCCAGCTCCGCGCCGACCTCGGCCAGCCCATAGGCCATCTGCTCGCCCAGACCCTTGCTCCCGCCGGTGATCAGCGCCACCTTACCCGTCAGGTCAAAATAGGGAATGGTCATACGGATTTCCTCAGCACCCCAGCTGCCGGGCAATCACCATTCGCTGCACCTCGCTGGTGCCCTCGCCAATGGTCAGGATCTTCGAGTCGAGGTAGAAACGCGAGACCGGAAAGTCCCGCGTATAGCCGTAGCCGCCGTGAATCTGGACCGCTTCCTCAGCCGCCTTGACCGCGATCTCGGACGAGGCCAGCTTGGCCATGGCCGCCTCCTTGGCGTACGGGCGGCCCTGGTCGCGCAGCCCGGCGGCGCGGTAGACCATGAGCCGGGCCATATCGACCTGGGTGGCCATGTCCGCCAGCTTGAACTGAATCGCCTGGTGCGAGGCCAGCGGCTTGCCAAAGGTCTTGCGTTCCTGGGCGTACCGGAGCGACATGTTCAGACACGCCTCGGCCAGCGACAGGCCGAGCGTGGCGACCGAAATCCGGCCACACTCCAGGGTCTTGAGAAAGGCCCGAAAGCCGGAACCGTCCTCGCCCAGCAGATTCTCGCGCGGCACCCGCACGTTCTCAAACACCTGCTCGCGGGTATCGACCGTATGCCAGCCGATCTTCTTGTACGGCTGGCCGACCGTATAGCCGGGCGTGTCTTTGGGAATGATAATGGCCCGGTAGGCCCGCTTGCCGTTTCCGCCCGCGCTGTCCGCAGTCAGCGCCACCAGCCCATAGCTCAGCGGCGTGCCGGCGTTGGAGATAAAACACTTGGTGCCGTTGACGACCCACGAGTCGCCCTCCAGGCGCGAGGTGGTCTGGATGTTGGCCGCGTCCGAGCCGGCCTGCGGCTCGGTCAGGCCAAACGCGCCCAGGCGTTCCCCGCGCGCCAGCGGGGTCAGCCATTTGTGCTTCTGCTCCTCGGTGCCGAAGTGCAGAAAAGGCAGCGAGCCGATCGTCAGATGGGCTTGCAGGGTGGTGGCAATCGACTGATCGACCTTGCCCAGCTCTTCGAGAGCCGCCACCATGGCCATGGTCCCGGCGCCCGTGCCCCCGTACTCCTCGGGGATGAGCAGGCCCATCAGCTGGAGGTCGGCCAGCTGGTGAAAGATTTCGGTCGGAAAATACTCGGCGTCAAACCACTCGTCCGCGTAAGGCGCAATCTCCTTGCGGGCGAAATCACGGCACAAGTCTTTGAGCATCTGCTGTTCGGCGGTCAGTTCAAAATCCATACCTGCTCACCCCTGTTTGGCTGTCGTACCCATCCGGCATCTTTCCCCCGGCCCTGCCTAAAGTCAAGCAGAAGGCCCCGCCCGCCGACGCGGCGTTCTTGTATCTTACGGGTGGGGCTGATAGCTGACTGCTGAAACACAGGAGGACAGCATGACACGTCCCATTCAATTTGGTCTGTTTCAGCCCCAGGTCGGGCTCCCCTTCCCGGCCATCAGCGAGCGCGCCCTGGCCTGCGAGGAAGCCGGCTTTCACTCCATCTGGGTGACCGATCACATGTGGGTCGGCGGTCTTCCCCAGGTTGATTTTCTGGAGGGCTGGACGCTCATGTCGGCGCTGGCCGCCGCCACCAACAGGATTCGGATCGGCAGTCTGGTGATGTGCAACTCGTTTCGCAACCCCGCCTTCCTGGCCAAAATGGCCGCCTCGCTCGACAACATCAGCCAGGGTCGGCTCGAACTCGGGCTGGGCGCGGGCTGGATGAAGGCCGAGTACCTGGGCTACGGCTACGAATTTCCGTCCGGCGGCACGCGGGCCAATCAGCTCAGAGAGGGGATCGAGATCATCAAAAAGATGTTCACCGAGGAAAAAGCCTCCTACCAGGGTGAGCACTATACGATCAGCAATGCCTACAACAACCCGAAACCGGTCCAGCAGCCCTATCCGCCCATCACCATCGGCGCGGCCGCCGAGCGCAAGATGCTCAAAACCGTGGCCCAGCACGCCGACCGCTGGAACTGCCCGGCTGCGGTCGCCCACCGCCTGGAAAAGAAGTGGGGCGTCATTACCGAGCACTGCAACGCGGTCGGACGCGATCCCCAGGAGATCGAGATCTCCGAACAGGTGGTGGTCGTGCTGGGCAAGGATGAACCGGCCTTTGAGGCCAAATGGCCTATTGCCAAAAAAACCCTGGGACGCCTGGCCGACCTCGACAGGACGGCCCTGCGCGGCACGCCGGCCCAGGTCATCGAGGGCATCAAGGAGAAGAACGCCAAGGGCGTCAGCCTGTTCACGATGGTCTTCAGCGATATAGCCC
>WTHE01000135.1 GCA_011523315.1 Candidatus Binatota bacterium | reverse complement strand
CCACATCGCGCCCGAGACCTACGAGCCGTTTTCGCTGTTCAGCGCGGCCGGCCTCCAGCCCCAGCCGGTCGCCGATCAGCTTGAGCTGAACGTCGTCGGCAGCCCCAACCTGTATCACAGCCTGTACGCGCTCGATCCCGAGTTTCAAGACCTGTTCAAGGTCCACGCCGACTTTCGACACACGCTGGAACTCAGCGGCCAGCACGGTCAGCTGTACGGCCAGTGGGTCGGCCGGCTGTGCCGGCAGGAAAACCTGCCGCACTTTGAGCGGTCCGGGGTCGCACGCCTGGTCGAGTTCGGGGCGCGCCGAGTCGGCGACCGCGAGAAGGTCTCGGCGGCCTATGCCGAGGTCGCCGACCTGGTTCGTGAGGCGGCCTACTGGGCGGGCAAAGACAGGGCTGGGCTGGTGACCGCCGCGCATGTCGAAACCGCACTCCAGCAACGCCGCTTTCGGGCCAACCGGATTGAAGAAGAGCTGCGCGAGATGATCACCCGCGGCACGGTCCTGCTCGACAGTCAGGGCGAAAAAGTCGGCCAGATCAACGGCCTGGCCGTCCTCGACATCGGCGGCCACAGTTTTGGTCGGCCGTCGCGCATCACGGCCAGCGTCGGCATGGGCCGGGCCGGGATCGTCAACATCGAGCGTGAGTCGCGCCTGAGCGGGTCGAGCCACGACAAGGGCCTGCTCATTCTGTCCGGCTATTTGCGCAACCGCTTCGGCCAGGACAAACCGCTCGCCCTGTCGGCCAGCCTGTGTTTTGAGCAGTCCTACTCGGGTGTGGACGGCGACAGCGCCTCGTCGACCGAGCTGTACGCCCTGCTGTCGCGGCTGGCCGAGGCGCCCCTGCGCCAGGATTTGGCCGTCACCGGTTCGGTCAACCAGTGGGGCGAAGTTCAGGCCATTGGCGGGGCAAACGAAAAGATCGAGGGCTTTTTCGATGTGTGCAAAGCCCACGGCCTGACCGGTCGGCAGGGCGTGCTGATCCCGGCCGCCAACGTGCGCAACCTCATCTTGCGTGCCGATGTGGTGCAGGCGGTCGAAGACGGCCGGTTCCATATCTACCCGGTCCAGACCGTCGATCAGGGCATCGAGCTGCTGAGCGGCCTGCGGGCCGGGGCGGTTGACGAACCGGACACGATCAACGGCCGGGTCAGCCGGCGTCTCCGGGAACTGGCCGAGCAGATCGGGAAGTTCGGCGTCCACAAGCAAACAGAGGCAGACGGGGCCGGCCACACAGACCTGGAAGACGAAGAAAAAACCGGCCGTAACGGGGACTAAGCCATGCGTCTCATAGCCAGTCTTCTCAGCCCGCTGATCTTACGGATTGCCCGCCGCCTGCGCTTTCCGCAGCTGTTCATGCTGACCGCCGGCCTGTTCGTGCTCGACCTGCTGATTCCCGACCTCATTCCATTTCTTGACGAGTTCGTTCTCGGCCTCGCCACCCTGCTCTTCGGGGCCTGGACACGGCGCAAAAAGGAGCACCTGGAAGAGACCCGAGAAGAGGGGCGAGAAGACGATCAGGATGTGATTATCACCGAGGCGCGGGTTGTCGAGGACGACCGAGCCGACTCCAAAGACCGTCCCTCTTCAGGCCAATGAAACCCGACCTTGACGCAGCGCTGGCCGACCTCGTCGCCGCCAACCGGATTCTGGCCCAGCACGGGATTGTCGACGGCTATGGCCATGTCAGTCTGCGCGCGCCACACAAGCCGGACCACTATCTGCTGTCACGGGCCATCGCCCCGGAGACGGTCACAGCCGACGATATTGTGGAGTTTGACCTCGACAGCCAACCAACACGCCGGACACCCGAACTCTATCTCGAACGCTTCATCCACGGCGAAATCTACCGGGTCCGGCCCGAGGTGCGGGCGGTGGTGCATAACCATGCGCCAAGCCTGATTCCGTTCGGCGTGGCCGCCACACCGTTGCGACCGGTGTACCACATGGCGGCTTTTGTCGGTCAGGGCATCCCCATTTTTGAGATCCGTGACACGGCCGGCGAGGCCACAGACCTGCTCATCCGCAGCCCGGCCCTGGGTCGCGCCCTGGCGACCAGCCTGGGCGACAAACCCGCCGCCCTGATGCGCGGCCACGGAGCGACCGTGGTGGCCGACAGCCTGGCCCTGGTGGTGGCCCGCAGCATCTACCTGGAGCTGAACGCCAAGCTCCAGCTCCAGGCTCTGACGCTGGCCGGCCCTGACGGCGAGGTGCGCTACCTCAGCCCCGACGAGGCTGCCGCCGCCTCGATCACGCTGGGCGACTACCGGCGTTCCTGGCAGCTGTGGCGGGCGACAGCCCTGACCGAGGTCTCGACCGTCCGATCCTAATCCGCATTCACAATCCCTCGGGCAAGAAGAATTGTCTTCATATGTTGACTTCCTCTCTCGAGATGGCTAGCTTTAGCCTGACGGCGGATGGCGAGTTATCCAGTTTCGTTCGCGTCTACTTAGGGGCTCCTTCGGGAGCCCTATTATTTTGTGGGATCGAGGAAAACAGCTGATGCAGATCGCTATCTTCGTCGATGCAGGTTACTTATACGCTCAAGGGTCAGGGTTGATTGCTGGACAGAAACAAGAAAGAACGGCAATAAACCTGAGCGTTGTCGATGTGTTGAAAAAACTGACTGAGAAAGCGGAAGAAGTTGCTCCAAGAGTACGTCTACTGAGAACCTATTGGTACGATGGCCTGCCACGACGCGGCTACCATACAGACGACCACATCCTTGTTGCCCAAGCGCCAGATACCAAACTCCGCCTCGGGACGATAAACAGCGAAGGCAAACAAAAGGGTGTGGATTCCTTGATTGTGACTGATCTGATTGATCTGGCACGGAATCAGGCCATCAGCGATGCTCTGATACTGTCTGGTGATGAAGATATCCGAATTGGCGTTCAGATAGCGCAAACCTTCGGAGTTCGAATCCACCTGCTCGGGATTAAGCCAGCTCGCGGTTCTCAGTCTCTGGAACTGATGCAAGAAGCTGACACCTGCCATGAATGGACACAAGAGGTCGTTGATAATTTTACGGAACTACAAGATACGGGCTTAGGCTTTAGCCAATTGAGGCCGCCTAGAGCGTGTTAGGAACTTCAGACAACCTGTTGATTTCATTCAGGTTTCCCACGGGACCGTACAATGCTGCTTACTGAGGTAGCTCCTGCAAGTCAGCGATCTCTCTGAGGAAAATGAATCGCAGTAAAAAAGTGCATAACACGCTCTAGGTCCAAAGCAGTCTGCGTAGCACCCCGCTTAGAGCAAATTACGATCCTGTGTAGCCCTTCGACTTCAGGCGCGCTCGCCTTACGCTCAGGACCAACGGTCTCCCGTTCGTGCTGAGCGTAGCGGAGCGAAGTCGAAGCATGGATGCCGGCTCACGTCCGGCATGATGAGAGCGGAACGGCTTGGCTACAGCCTAACGTAAAACGCTCTAGTCAGCGTCTTTGACCACCTCTTCGATCAGACAATCCGCCGTCTGGCAGGCGGCTAGCCCCTTCACGTCTACCTCTCCCGTGAAGGGGTCGGCTATGCGCTCGTGCGCCACGTCAAGTACGGGAACCCAGTGCGTCTCGATCTTTTCTTTGTCCCTCTCGGTCACCGTGGGATCCAAGGAAGCCCCGGCTTTGAGTAATACCGCAGCCAACGACGCACCCCTCATCTTTTTGACCGCGTAGCGCAAAGCGGTACGACCCTTTCGATCCGTCGCGTCCAGGTCCAGCCCCCATTCGTCTTTCCAGTACATCATCGTGCGGACGAGTGCCAACAACTCTGACCGACTGGCCTGCTCAAACGTTTGGTAGCGCAGACGACCATGCTCATCGTGCTCATGGGGCCAGACCGGCAACCAAGCGGTTTTGCGTCGGCGTTGACGCACAAAATCGCGGGCAATCCGCAGCAAGAGTGTTCGCCCCTCGTGATCGGTCTGGTTCACCTGCACCAGATTCTTGGTCACGCAGTAATGGATATGCTGTCGTGTCGTGCGGTTGTGAAACCACTCCTCATCCCAGGCCGCACACCCAGACCTCCACGGTAACGGACTCGCTGAGGCAGGGGTGGGGAACCACCCTCCCCACAGGATCACAGTGAGGGCGGCAACCCCTCCCAGCCTCCAGGCACGTCCCGTTCTCCAGTAACATCGCAGCATTAAGCCAAGTTTGGTCCAATCAGCCATCTGACACCTCCTGTGTAGTGTTGGGGTCCCGGCAAAGGTTGCCGGGCCGTGTCTCCATACACAACAATGAACGATGTGAGGCTTTGCTTATTCGCCACGGCACGGGTCATGACTCCTCTGCCTGACGTGGCTCTTCTATTGGGCAAAGGACCCGGCCCACGGGTTCATTGCCTGTATGGAGACGGCGGTACGGTGGCAGGAAGCGTGGGTAGGGTCAAGCCGGGACTACGCCGAATGTCTGACTGTTCTCGGGCGTAGGCGGCCCCAGCACGGGGGATCCTCAATTGAGGTAGTCGCTAAAAAACTTGGGACATATCGGTCAACGTCAGAAGGGTGAATAGACTCCTCAGTGCGTCTCGCCGACCGAGGCGGTGATGTATTTGATCGTCACCGGCGACAGCTCGTGCGGGTCGGCCATGACCTCGATGATCACGAACGACGGGATGTCGTCGGTCGCCTCGAGCGCGACCCGCAGCTCGGCGACCGTCTGAACCCGGATGCCGGTGCCGCCCCACGCCTCGGCCAACTGGGCGTAGGGCCACGGCGGGGTGGCCAGCAGGTCTTCGCGCTCGGATATCGGTCGGAAGATGCCCCAGCCGCCGTTATTCATCAGCACCACAATCGGATTCAAACCGTAGCGCGGGGCGTGGGCGATTTCCGGCCCGGTCATCTGAAACGCACCGTCGCCGCACAAGATCAACGGGCGCTGGCCGGTGCCGAGCTGCGCCCCCATGGCGCCCGGAACGCCAAACCCCATTGAGGCGTAATAGCCCTGAGCCAGATAGCTGCTGCGGCGGCCAAAGCGCACGTCCAGGCCAGCAAACAACATATCGCCCGCCTCGGCCACCACCAGATGTTCGGGATGAGTGTCCAGAAAGGCGTTCACCTCGCACAGCATGTCGGTGACCCCGATGGGGCGATCCTCACCCGGCGCCTGGGGCGCAAGATTATCGTGATAGCTGACCGCCTCGCGGCGTTGGCGAATCGGCGCGTCGAGCAGCGCCTGGAGATAGTCGTCGAGGGTGACATCGGTATAGCTGTGGTGGCTGATATCGACCCGATTCTCCGAGGCCCAGACCAGTTTTTCGCGCGGCAAGCGGGGCAGCTGAGAGCCCAGATTCATATCGGTCAGCAGCGTCCCCAGGTTCACCACCAGGTCGGCCTCGTCAACCCGGCGGCGGATCGGCTCGGGCGAGATGACCCCGATATGCACGCCCATATGCTGAGGATGATCGGCCGGAAACGCGCCCTTGGCCAAGACGGTCGTGGCGCACGGAGCGCCCGTCTTCTCGACCAGGGCCACCGCCTGGTCGACGAGTTTATGGCGGAAGACCTCGATACCCACAATCACAAAGGGTTTCTCGGCCTGATTGAGGCGGCTCACCGTATCCCGAGCTGCCTCGGCAACCTTTTGGGGATCGGAGTGGTACCGGTCGAAAGTTCCGTCCCAGGCCAGGATGGACTTGGGCACCGTGATCGGTCTCTCGACCATGTCCTGATGGATCTCGATATAGCCCGGCTGCTGGTGCAACCAGATCGCCTGCATGACCGCATGAATATCCTCGACCGCAGTCTGGGGATTATCAATAATCTTGGCCGCACACGTGATTTCCTTGAAGACCCGAAACTGGGACTCGATTTCCTTGGCCTGGTGGTGGACCAGAATACCCAGCTTGCGTTTTTCCTCGCCCGGCCCGCCGCTGACGACCAGGACCGGTACCCGCTCAGAGTAGGAGCCGGCCACCGCATTGACCACATTCAGCCCGCCCGCCCCATAGGTGACACACAGCACGCCGAGCTGTCCGGTCGCCCGCGCATAGCCGTCCACCGCAAAACCGGCTCCGGGCTCGTGTGAGAACGTCATCACCCGCATGTCGCGGGGTTTGCCAAACTTCATGAACAGCTGGATGACCAGATCGCCGGGAATGCCGAACAGGCGGCTAACGCCAGCCTTACGCAGATAGGCCACCAGAAAATCGCCGAGCTGCATATGTGCTTTCATACGTCCCTCCCTTCCCCATCATTGTAGCAAAAGGCAAGCGTGATCTCATTGCAAATATCGTGAGGGTATCACAATTGCCTTTCGACGCGGCCGACGGGCGAGAGGTGTGACGAAATTGCAGCAACCTCTCAGCTTGCAAAGACTTCGCCCGTAGCAGCCCAGGCGTCCTGCTCTGAGGACGCTACGGACACCGGAAAATCCCCCTCACTCCCCCTTTGTCAAAGGGAATTATGCACTATAGGACACCGGGAGCGGCGTGTGGTACAGAGGGCCCATGTTGACGTTACAACAACTGGAGCAGCGGTTTGGGACTGAGGAGCAGTGCCTAGAACTCATCTCATAAATAGGAAGGTCGTCACTTTCGCCCAGGATCGACGGCCTTTGGAGCGCCTGTCAGGCATTTATGAGATAGCTTCTAGCCTATCTCGTGCGGCTGCGGTGGCCGACGGGGGTCCGCTGTGCGCGGTGTGGGAGTGCGCGCGTCTATAAACGGCGCCAGCCGTGGCGGTGGCAGTGTAAACACTGCCACAAACAGGGCTACCGGTTCTCACCGTTGGTCGGGACGGTGTTTGAGCATACGCACTATCCGCTGCCGCTCTGGTTCAAGGTGATCTATCTGCTGTGTCAGAGTAAGAAGGGGATGAGCGCGCTCCAGATCCAGCGGATGCTCGGGATCGGCTCGTACCGGACGGCGTGGTCGCTGTGTCATCGGATTCGGGCGGCGTTGCCGCCCGCGGCCCAGGCGCTGCTCCGGGGGCTCGTCGAAGTGGAGGAAACGTATGTCGGGGGCAAGGAAGGGAAGAAGCCGAAGGCGAAGCGGCGGCGGGTGAGCGGGACCGCCGGGAAGCTGCCCGTCCTGGGGGCCCTCAGCCGCCGGGGGGCGGTCGTCACGCAAGTCGTGGAGACCCCGGACACCCGCGCGTTGCAGGGCTTTGTCACGGCCCGCGTGTCCCGGCAGGCAGAGTTAGTCGCTACCGATGAACATGCAGGCTATCGCTACCTGCGAGCCGCGGGCTATCGCCATGAGACGGTCCGCCACGGGCGGGGGGAATATGTCCGGGGCCGAGTCCACACGCAGAGCATCGAGAGTTTCTGGGCCTTGCTCAAGCGGGGCCTGCTCGGGACCTTTCACCATGTCTCGCGCCGCTACTTGCCCTTATATCTGCGGGAGTTCACGTTTCGCCACAATCATCGCCCTGACCCCCACTGGTTTGAGTGCCTGCTCGTCAGCAGCCTAGGAGGCTAACAGATGCAGGCGCCCCCCTGTCCGCCCGAGCCGTCCGAAGCGTGGCGCGTCTTTGAGCACGTGCTGCAACAGCTGCTGCGGCCGTCGCCCAAGCCCGTGCGCGCCCGCCGCCGTGCGGGCCGTCGCGCTCGTGACAAGAAGGCTCGCCGACAGGTGTCTCAAAGTGCATAATTCCCTTGCCAAAGGGGGAAGCGCGGAACGCAGAGAGATTTCGGGGGCAGGAGGGGAGACCTCGTAGGAGCGGCTTTGAAACCTGCCCGTCATTCGATGGCACCGATGCTCCGACCTTCGTTCTGAACGCCAATAGTGCCGTTATACCGATAGGTTATATGGTTTCTTCATGAGGAGTCTCCATTAGCGTGTCGGGCAGCGGCGACGAAGT
>WTHE01000628.1:3892-7838 GCA_011523315.1 Candidatus Binatota bacterium | reverse complement strand
TTCATACGCGGCGTTGACCGGAACCGCCAGACTGAACGCGCCAATGGCCAGCGCGGCACAGGCGGTTCCCACAAGTTGCTTCAGCTTCATAGGATTCCCTCCTTGGTGGAGTTTAGCTCATTTCCTACGGCCAAGAGGAGGAGGAAGAGTGGTGACGGCAGGGGAGGATAGAAGGCGAGGATCTGAAACGAGGAGCTTGTGTAAAGGTCTCCTAGCTTGCTGGCTACCCTGTTCGGCTTATCGAGCGTGGCGGGGCGCGTTCCATGGCATCGTCTCCTTTCTGTCCAGACTGGACGTTTGCTAGGCGGCCTGTTGGACCTTGTCTCTCAGCAGCTTGGCGATGATCTGGTCGATGACCTGGTCGGCCAGGCTGCGGACCTCGTCCCGGGTTTTGGGCTGGATCGGATGCTGGACCAGAATCGGCTCGTAGTCCGGCATGCCGAGCGCGGTGCACTGGGCGTGGGCCGCCCCGATGAATTCGGTGGTGGTCACATTGGCGGTCGGAATGCCCTGTTCTTCAAAATAGACTACATCGTGCGAACTGCACGAAATGCAGCCCCCTCAATCGCTGAGGGCTTCGATGATAGCGTCGCACTTCTGGCTGAGCTCGGCTTTGAGCGGCTCGGGCGCGGTCCGGGCGACCGTCGGCTTCATGCGACGCAGAACGTCCTTTACCCCGTACTGCTCACGCAGGACTTCTTCCACCCGGTCGAGGAAGAAGGCGCCCTTGGCCTTGCTGATGTCAAGCAGGCCGACCGTCTTGCCGGCCAGGCTCTCCAGCCGAGGAGCGAAGGCTTTCCGCTCGCGTTCGACGACATCCGTCGGGTCGAGTAAGATATCTCCCATTCAACACCTCCTTGTTCAGGTCTGAATTTCTTTGGTGGTAATGCGGCTGCCGGCGTCAAACCCGGCCCAGCCCTGGACGGCTGCGGAAAAGCGACCCGCCGTGCCACCGGCCACGATAATAACAATGTTCTCCGGTTTGGGAAACTTGGGAAAGAGCGTGTCATCAGTCGGCGGCGGACGGTCTTTCTTGGGCGTCCTGAGCATGCTGACGCCGGCTCCTTCGCCGCCGTTGACGCCGGGGCGGAGTTCGCGCAACGGACGGCGGATGTTCTCGTACAGAAATTGGCGCAGATCGTGTTTTGACCAGCCGTCCTGGGCGAAGGTTTTGGCGTGCTCGGGGCAAACGACCAGAACGGTGTCCGAGAAGAGCGGATAGTTTTTATGGTTCCACAGACCGGCCATGGTCCAGCCCAGGGACAGCGCCAACTGCTCGGCGTTACGGCTGGCATGATCGTTGATCTGTAGCGGAGAGTGGCCGCCGAACAGGGTCACGGTACTCTGCTCGGGGCCAAAGCCTTTTTCAACGTGCAGCGGCTCCCAGGGACTGTCTTCCTCGTTTTCGCCCACGCAGAAGGTGTACTGGGCGGGGTGGCCCATGGTTGCCTTGGTGATCTCGTGGGGCTTGGCTCCGCCGATATTGATGATCATCAGTCGCAGGGCGCGGCCGATGGTGGCGTTGGCCCGGAAGCCGTGGCCCATTGCGTTATGGCCGCAGTTCACCCCGATCTGGTGACGAACCGGGCCGTTGATGATCGTCATCGGCGAGGCCGAGAAGGTCGTGACGTTGATGCCATGAATGCAGAACTGCTCCTCACATATGGCCTCAACCGCAGCCAGAACCGTTGGAAAATACGACGGGTGACAGCCCGCCATGACCGCATTGATCGCAATCTTCTCCACGCTTGCCCGGCCGTAATTGGGACCGATGGTGCCGATCTCCTCTTTCGGGTCACGGGCTGTGGCGGCCAGCATGCGTGCCACCCGCTCCTGGGTGGGCGGGACAACCGGCAGGCCGTCCGTCACCCCCCGCCCATACAGCAGTTCAACCGGATCGTCTTCTTGGACCTCGATGCGTTGCGAGGCCAGGTGTGCTGAGGCTGCCATGCTGCGGGTCCTCCTTGTTATTTGATGGCCTGGGGATTCACCGGCGAGCCAACCGCTCCGGTGATGGTCAGCGGCGGGGCGACAAACATGAACTCGTACACCCCGTCGGTCGCGCAGTCGTCGGCCAATTCTTCGAGGTCAAAAATCTCGCCGACCAGCATGCCGGCGTGCACAATCAGAATCATGTGCAGGGGTTGGAAGATGTCGGGCGTTTCATTTGGAATGACCTCGGTGCCCCAGGTGTCTGTGGCATAGCCGGCAACCTGCTTGTCACACAGCCATGACGCGCACGCTACACCCAGTCCCGGCGCATCGCCGCCGCTGTAGGTGCCCCAGTCGTTTTCGGCCCGGACCTGGGCGATCTGGCCGGTGCGAATAATGACGATGTCGCCGGTCCCGACACTCACCCGTCCCAGTGCGGCCGCGCCGTCGAGGTCTTCGGGTTGGATCGCTTCTCCGGGCTCCAGCCAGTCTTTGCCCTTATAGCGGGGGATATCGAGCAGCACACCGCGAGAGATAATCTTGCTTTTGGCGTTTTCAATCCCGTTTCTTTGAGCCCCGCTGCTGGTCACGACCTCCGCCCCGTAGCCGTTGTACATCTTGTCTTTGTACAGGATGTGGGCCAGGGCGTCCCACTGGGTGGCGCACTGGAGCGGCATGGTCACCGCGTCGTCGGTATATTGCAGGTTGGGCAGATGTTTCTGGGCGCCGACCGCGATGTCACCCCCGTCCTGGATCATGAAGTGAATGGGATTGAAGCGACCAAAGGCGCCGGTCTGGGGGCCCTTATCGTCAAAGGGGATGGCCAGCGAAATGGCCTTGCCCTGGGTGACCAGTTGTGCGGCGCTGACCACTTTCTCGGGAGTGATGTAGTTCAGCGTGCCGAGTTGATCCTCAGCGCCCCATTTCCCCCAGTTTTTGTACTTTTGGGCCAGGGCTTCGATGTCTGCCATCGAGTAGTGTTGTCCCATATGCCGTTCTCCTTTTGCTCAACGCCTGTCTTCCCACATCTGACGGCCATACGTCAAGACAAATGCCGTCCGGCGGCTCAGGTGCCGAGCAGGGTGCCGGGCGTCTGGGGCTGACCCCTGAGGAATGCGGTAATGGCCAGGCGTTTTTTTCCGGCCAGCTGCACTTCTTCGAGAGCCAGGGCTCCGCGGCCGGTGGCGACCAGCAGCTGGCCCGGGGTGGACGGCAGGACTGTTCCCGGCGCCACATCTGAGAGCGCAGACTGCATCACCCGGACGGCGGAGATTTTGAGCAGCCTGCCCCGCAGGCTGGTATAGGCCGACGGCCAGGGATGGAAGGCCCGGATACGTCTTTCGATGCTGAGCGCGTCCTGAGTCCAGTCGATGCGGCCGTCTTCTTTTTTGATCGCCGGGGCGTACGTCACCTGGCTCTCATCCTGTGGGCGGGCGACGAGCCGTCCGTGCTTGAGCAGGCCCAGAGCCCGGTCGAGCGTTTCGGCTCCGAGCACGGACAGTGTGTCGTGCAGGCTGCCGCCGGTTTCGGTTTCGGTGATGGAACAGGCTTTTTGCAGCAGAATATCGCCCGCATCCATATACTCATTCACCTGCATGATGGTGACGCCGGTCTGCCGCTCGCCATGGGCAATTGCCCACTGAATGGGTGCCGCCCCCCGGTACTTGGGCAGCAGAGAAGCGTGGACATTGATACAGCCGTGGGGCGGCAGGTCGAGCAGACTCGTGGGCAGCAGTTTGCCGTAGGCCGCAATCACCAGCAGGTCAGGCTGCCAGTCACGCAGCCGGGCCATGACTTCGGGCGGGCGCAGCTTGGCGGGCTGAAAAACCGGGATGTCGTGTTCAAGGGCGCAGGCTTTGACCGCCGAGGGACGCAGCGCCATGCCTCGACCGGCCGGTTGGTCGGGCTGGGTGACCACACCGACGAGGGTGTCTGGTCCCTCAACCAGAGTCCGCAACGACGGCACGGCGAAGTCCGGCGTGCCCATGAAGACGAGACGCAGGGGTTTCACCGT
>WTHE01000628.1:0-3792 GCA_011523315.1 Candidatus Binatota bacterium | reverse complement strand
CTTGAGTGGGCGGCCTTCACGGATCAGCTTCTTGACTCGCCGGCTATAGATATCGCGCTTGAGCCGGCTGATGCGGTCGATGAACAGCTTGCCGTCAAGATGGTCGATTTCGTGCTGCAGGGCCACGGCCAACAGGTCTTCGGCCTGGAGGGTGATTTCTTTCTGGTCGAGCGTCCAGGCGCTGATCTCGACTTTGGCGGCCCGTTTGACCTCGGCGGTATAATCAATGACGCTGAGACAGCCTTCTTCCCACACCACAGAGCCTTCTCTGGCGGTGACACGTGGATTGACCAGCTTCAGCAGCTCCTTGCCGGGCTCTTCATGATTCACGTCGAGAACGATAACACGTTGGGTTGTCCCGAGCTGGGGGGCGGCCAGACCCACACCCGGCGCGTCATACATGGTTTCCACCATGTCTTCGATCAGGCGCGCCAGCTCACCGTCCATGTGCTCGACCGCAGCCGAGGTTTTGGTCAGGCGCAGGTCTGGAAAATGCAGAATGTCTCGTATCATCAGGCCCCCTTTGCCGATTTCTATAACATGCTATACGGATCGACATCAACGATTGTCCGCAGGCGTGGCTTGGTCGGCCCGAATTCCTGGATGAGTGCGTGGCGAACCTGTCGGATCAGACCGTGCAAGGCGCGCGCCTGCTCGCCCTTGAGCAGCAGCTGCCAGCGAACCCGGCCTTTCATCTTTTCAATCGGCGCCGGCGCCGGACCCAGCACCAGCGCCTCTGGAACGCGGTCTTGGATGAGAGCCTGTAGACACCCGGCAAAGCGCTCGGCATAGGCCACGACTTCTTCGCTCTCGGCGCCCTCAAATCGAATATTCACCGCCCGGGCGAACGGTGGGTAGGCGAGCTGTCTGCGGTAGTCCAACTCCTGGTCGGCAAAACGGCTGAAGTCGTGCTGGAGTGCAGCCCGGATACTGTAGTGATCGGGCGAGTAGGTCTGAATGATGACCCGGCCCGGCTCGTCTCCGCGACCGGCGCGGCCAGCCACTTGAGCCAGCAGCTGAAAGGTCCTTTCGGCCGCCCGGAAGTCGGGCAGATTGAGCGAGAGGTCGGCCAGCACGACGCCGACCAGGGTGACCCGTGGCACATCGTGGCCCTTGGCAATCATCTGGGTCCCGATCAGGACGTCCAGTTCTCCCGCCCGCCAAGCGCCTAAAATCCGCTCCAGCGCGCCGCGCCGGCGGATCGTGTCGCGGTCAAGACGACCGATCCGTGCCCCGGGTATCAGCTGGACGAGGGCTTCCTCAACCTGCTGGGTCCCGACTCCGCTATCTTTCAGCGATGCACTCGAACAGCTCGGACAGCGCTCCGGCCGAGGTTTGGAGAAGCCGCAGTAATGACACCGCAGGGCGTGGTGTGTGCGATGCCAGGTGAGCGTCACGCTACAGTGCGGGCAGAGCAGCGCTTCCCCGCACAGCTGACACTGGAGGTAGTTCGCATACCCCCGCCGGTTCATGAATAACAGACTCTGATGGCCGGCTTGGTGGTTTTCCACCAGGGCGTGCCGGAGGGGGGGGGAGAAAATTCGCTCCGCCCGGCTTGGCTGGGCGTCCGGTTTTGGCCGCTCCCGGAGGCGCAGGTCCACTACCTGCACCTCCGGGAGCGGACGTGAGGCAATCCGCTGGGGCAGGCTCAGCAGGGTATAGCGCCCGGACTGGCTATGCAGGTAGCTTTCGAGCGAGGGAGTGGCCGAGCCCAGGACCACCGGACAGGAGGATATCCTGCCACGGACCACGGCCAGGTCTCTGGCGTTATACCGGACACCCTCTTCCTGCTTGTAGGCGCTGTCGTGCTCTTCATCGATCACGATCAGGCCCAGCTGGCTTACCGGGGAGAAAATCGCCGAGCGGGCACCGATAATGATCCGAGCCTCTCCGCGTGCAATGCGTTGCCATTCTGCCCGGCGTTGGCTGGGCCGTATACTGCTGTGCACAACGGCGACCTGCGATCCAAAACGCTGTTGGGCGCGCTCGACCAGCTGGTGGGTCAGCCCAATCTCGGGGACCAGCATCAGCACCTGCTTGCCGCTACGCACAACGGCCTGCGCAGCGTGGATATACACCTCGGTTTTCCCGCTGCCGGTGACCCCGTGCAGCAGAAACACCCGAAAGGTCCCGGCTTCGACGCCAGTAGTGATTTGTCTACAGGCTGCCGTTTGTTCGGCCGAGAGGGGCAAAGGAGGGGCACTGGCCGCCGCCCCGACCGGAGCCGCCAAAGCGGCTTTGGGCTGTCGTGCCTGCGCGATATGCTCTCGGATGGTGAGCAGCTGGTGGGCTTCGAGGCGGTGCAGAATTTTTCCGATCGGTAAGCCGGGAAAGCGTCGGCCGAGAGTCTTTGTGGTGACCCGTTTTTTGGCCAACACGAAATCCAACACTGTTTTTTCTCCGCTCCTCAGCTCTGGCGGGCGCGGCGCGGCAGCGGCTGAGGACCGCTCATGAACGTCCGAGGTATCTGAAGAGGTCAGGCTTTTGGCTTTTGACGGTTTGACCGGGGTCACCACCCGGGTACTCTCGCTACGCAGGCCGCTGGGCAGCATCGTGCTCAGCATTTCCCCCAAGGCCACCATATAGTACTTGGCTGTCCACCGCCACAATTCCATCATCTCTTCAGAAAAAATAGGGACTTCATCAAGAACATCAAGAATATCCTTCAAGTTCTTGTCGGTTACGTCATGAGACGTGCTGACCCGCGTCACTACCCCGGTCATTTTTCGGCGACCAACCGGCACAAGAACCCGTATGCCAGGCGCAAGGCGAGCCTGAAACGCCTCGGGAATGGCGTAGGTCAGTTCTTCATGATGACTGATCGGGGCGGTGACCACCACAAAAGCGAAAGTAAAAGATGAAGTTTCAGAATTATACATTTGACAAGATACTTTTTGTTTGCGATATTAAGTGCCCGAAAAGATTAGAACTCGGAAATTTTCATGACGACTCTTGTGAGCAGCATAGGGGATTTCTTCCAAAAAGTCCTCAGACCTGTTTCGGTTTCATTCCGAGGAGAGAAAACCTATCTGAGCCTGGACATCGGGACAAGCTCGGTCAAACCGTCGAACACCATCCAGACGATGATGCGACGGGGGCGGATGACACGGGTGCCAAGGAGAGAGGCTGTGATCTGTCTGGCTCTCGGTTTGAGCGCGTGTGCAGCCCAGGCACCTCCACCTCCGGCCCCTGTGTCCCAGGCCGCGTCTCAGGCCGTTCTCCTCCCACACGTTACCGCATATGCCCTTCACCGTGACCCGGATACAGCCCCGCTCCTGATACGGGAGGTAAGCCTGATCGAAACGGCCGGGCAGCGCCGCGTGCAGTTTCAATTGTCCCGGTCGCCCTACGCGATCGATTATTTTCCCTTACAGGACCCGAGTCGTTTGGTGATTGATGTCGAGGGACGGCTTGCATCCCTGCCTCAAGTCGAAACCTACAGTACGCTGGATGCGTTGGTCTCGGCCGTAAGGGTCGGCACTTACCAGGGCAGAATCCGCCTCGTCATCGACCTAGAGAGCGAAGAGGTCCCTTCTTTTTCGGTCGATCAGCGTGAGAGGGTGCTCACGGCGTATATCGGCCACAAGAAGGACGGTGATGTGTCTGTCGCGTCTCAGATGTCGAACCCCCAGGTTCTGATGGCTACGGAAAATACCCCTCCTGATAGGCTGCCAGCCGATGAGACGGCTGCTGAGGGAGGGAATAGATGAGGAGGGCTGGATAAGGAGTGTGTGGCCGGGACACTCGGAGGCTTGACTGTTAGTGGTGAGGTGGAGCGGCGGAGTGGTGGAA
>WTHE01000758.1 GCA_011523315.1 Candidatus Binatota bacterium | reverse complement strand
CCCTTGTGGGTGTTCTCGGTGTCGTTGCTGTAGTTGGCCGGCAGATTGAACACCACCGTCTGGCTCTGTTCGGTTTCCTGGAGCTTCTGGACCGATTGGTCCTTGAAATCGAACACGTTGGCCACGTCCAGACCGTCCGTCCCGTTGGCGGCGCCAAGCTCGTTCATCTGGGCCTCGAACAGCTCGTCCGAAATCAGCCCTTTCCGATATGCCTTGAGGAGCTGTTGCACCTCAAAATCCTGTGTTGCCATACTGCTTCTCCTTTCTCTGTATGCTTCCCTCCGCCATACTCCCGAGGCAGGGCAAAAGTCAAGACTTCCCCGATTGCCACATCGGCGTGCCTTTTGGCGACTCCTGAAAACCGGCCCTTGTGTCGTTGTCCCGGGATGAAATTTCCCTTGCCCCAAAGGGAGCAAAAGGAGTAAAGGGGAGAGGGGATCGGCTGCCGGTCTGGACGCCGACCGCAAGAGCACGGGCAAGCGTAAAGGAGGGAAACACGATGACAGCCTATCGGGTGATTTCAGCCGACTCACACTTTGTTGAGCCGCCAAGCATCTGGGCCGAGCGCATGGATGCCAGGTTTCGGGACCGGGCGCCGCATACGGTCCAGGGACATGCGGGCCAAAAAGGCGAGTTTTTTGTGTGCGAGAATATTTCTCCCGTTCCCGTAGCCGGGTTCTTCGGCTCGGGCAAAAGCGCGGAGGAGCTGCCGGAGCACCGCAAGCGGGGGTTCGAGGTCGCACCCAAAAGCGTCTGGGACCCGGCCGAGCGCCTCAAAGAGCAGGATATCGATGGGGTGAGCGCGGAGGTCTTGTACACCTCTATGGGCATGCTGCTGTTTGGCCTGGACGACGGGGAGCTGCGCACGGCCTGCTTCCGCGCCTTTAACGACTGGGCGGCCGAGTATTGCAGTTACAACCCCACCCGCCTGATCGGGACGGGCCTGGTGACCCTGGAAGACATTCCCGCCGCTATTGAAGAACTCGAACGTATCGCCCACAAGGGCCTCCGCGGAGCCTTGATCTGGGGCTCTCCACCGGACGACCGACCGTACAGTCTGCCCGACTATGATCCGTTTTGGGCAGCTGCCCAAGACCTCGGGATGCCGCTCAGTCTGCACATCCTGACCGGACGCGGCGGGGTGCGGTTTGACCCGCGTCGCGTGCTGTACCGCTATATGCGGATGCCTCAGGAAATCCAGCTCACGTTTGCCGACCTGATCGTCGGCGGTGTGCCGGAGCGCTTCCCGCGCCTCAAACTGGTATCGGCAGAGAACGACATCTCCTGGGTCCCGCATTTCCTGTACCGCTTAGACCATGCCTACGACCGGCTGCGGCATCTGCAAGGCTTGACGCTGCCCATGCTGCCGAGCGAGTACATGAAGCGCAACGTGGTGGCGACGTTTCAGTTTGAGACGACCAACGTGGACTTTACCCGCCAGATCTTCGGGGCGGAGCATATCGCCTGGTCTTCGGACTATCCGCACACGGACTCCACCTGGCCGCGCTCCCAGGACATGATTGCCGAGGCCTTCGCCGGGATTCCCGACGAAGACGTGCGGAAAATCGTCGGTGGAAACGTCGCCCGGCTGTACGGGGTCAATTAGCAGCTGCCAGCCCTGATACGGCTCTTGCCTCACCTCCCGATTGTGCGTACCTTGCCGGCTCGGTCAGCTGCCCTTGGCATCTGACCGGTACAGGAACGCTCTCATTGAGGATGGACATGCCGAAATTTCGTCTTTCCCCGGCCTACCATACGGAATCGATCGTGTTCGGCTCTCAGGGACCGGCTCTGTCAGCCCTGCGCATCGGCCAGTGGGTAGCCTATATGAAGGAGCAGGGCATCAGACGCGTGTGCTGCCTGCTGCACCAGGACCAGCTCCGCGCCTACCGGGTAGACCTGCTGGCCGCGTACGGCGAAGAGTTCGGGCCGGACAATGTGTGCTGGGCGCCGGTCGCCGACTATCACCTGTGCGATGTGGGCCTGCTCAAGGAACGCATCCTGCCCTTTCTCAAGGAGTCGGACCACACCGACCAGCCGGTCGTCGTCCACTGTCAGGGCGGACGCGGACGGGCCGGGCAAATCCTGGCCGCGTGGCTGATCTTCGGCCGCGGCTTTCCGGTCACCGACGCCATTGCCGCAGTCAAGGAAATGGGCCGCAATCCCCACGAAGCGGCCGACTGGGGCAACGCCGAGCCCGAGGATTTGTACACCCTGCTGGAAGCCTGTCAGTCCGGCCCGATTGTCTAGCGCGGCGTGCAGAATGAACGTTCGCTCAGCACTTGACAGTCCCCAGTCGAGTGGGCCATGCTGACACAAAATCGCAACCCAACAATCTCAACAAGGAGGGAGTTATGGCTGAGTTTGATGTCATTATTAAAGATGGCACTATCATCGACGGCACCCGTGTCCCGCGCTACAAGGGTGACCTCGGCATCAAGGATGGGAAGATTGCCAAGATCGGCCGTCTGAACACCAGCGATGCCAAAAAGGTGCTGGATGCCAGGGGACTGATTGTCGCCCCGGGCGGTATCGACCTGCACACCCACTACGATGCCCAGCTGCACTGGGACCCGTATCTGACCATCTCCAGCTGGCATGGCGTGACCTCGGTCACCATCGGCAACTGCGGCTTCGGCTTTGCCCCGGTCCATCCCAAGGACACCGAGCGGGCCATGCTGGCCCTGTCCCGCAACGAAGCCATCCCGATGGAGCCGATGCAGGTGTCCATGGCCTGGGACTGGGAGACCTTTCCCCAGTATATGGACCGCATCGACGCCCTGCCCAAGGGCATCAACATCTCCCATCTGTTCCCGCTCGGCCCCGCCGTCGCCTATGCCCTGGGCAGCTTTGAGGAAGCCAAAAAGCGCTTTCCGAACGAAAAGGAAACCCAGGAGATCATCCGCCTGATGCACGAGGCGATGGATGCCGGCGCCAACGGCTGGTCGTCCCAGCAGCTGGTGCCGGGTGGCTCGTCGTCGGTTCAGCGCGACTTTGACGGCACGCCGATGATCACCGACATGCTGCCGGACGACTTCTATCTGGCCATGGCCAAGGGGCTGGGCCAGCGCAACGGCGAGGGCTGCATCCAGTTCACCCGCTCGACGGTCGGGGTCGACGATCCCCGGGCCGGCATGCACAACGACTTTGATTTCAACGCCCTGCTGTCCGAAGAGAGCGGCTGTTCGGTCCTGTTCAACGCCATTGCCGTCAACGACAAATACCCGTATGTCTACCGGGCTCAGCTGCGCTGGCTGGCCGAAGCCAACAAGAAGGGCACCCAGATCTTCGGACAGGCGGCAACCGCCCGCGCCCCCAACCGCATCACCTTCGAGGACTGGAACCTGTTTGACGACAGCGAGGCGTGGCGCGAAGCGACGACCGGAACGGTCGAGGAAAAGCGCGTCAAGCTGGCCGACCCGCGTCTGCGCCAGATCATGCGCGAAGAGTACGACGCCGGCACCAAGTCGCGCGACTTCCTGTTTGGCGAGCTGACCGAGTTCATCGCCCGCAAGGTCCACAACCCGGCCATGAAGGACACGTACGAGGGGCTGTCGGTTGCCCAGATTGCCGAAAAGGAAGGCAAGCACGTCATCGACGCCATGCTCGACGTCTCGGTCGCCGACAACATCAAGACCGAGTGGGCCGGCCCGGTGCTCAACCAGGACGTGGAGAACTACCGCGAGATCATGGCCTCGCCCTACACCCTGCCGGGTGTGTCCGACGGCGGCGCCCACATCAAGTTCATCACCCCCGGCACCTACTCGACCGACATGCTGACCTGGATGGTGCGGGACTCCGAAATCATGACCCTGGAAGAAGCCCACTTCCGGCTGAGCGGGCTGACCTCGTGGGCCGCCCGGATTAAAGACCGGGGCACGCTGCGTGAGGGCATGGCCGCAGATGTCATCGTCTACGACTTGGAGAACCTTAAGATCCTGCCCTCAGAGGTCACGCACGATCTGCCGGCCAACGAGTGGCGGCGGGTCCAGAAGGCCGAAGGCTATCGCTGGATCATGGTCAACGGTGAGGTGACCTTCGAGGACGGTCAGTGCACCAACGCGACGCCGGGCGCCCTGCTGCGCAACGGCGTGGCCGCCTAAACGGCTGAACACGCAGAGCCTGAGCAATAGCCCGGGCTCTGTCGGCAACTGCTCAGACAGTTCGGGGCTGAGGAGAGCTTTTCTTCTCAGCCCTTGTTTTTCACCGATCTTCCCCTGTCTCCAGCAATGAGAACGCTGATTCGTGCTCTCCGCCTCCGCTGCCGGCTGGCCGCTCTGGCCGTGCTGCTGAGCGTCCCGGCGTTCGCCCAGGAGCCGCCGCCGACCATTGAGGCGAAGACGGCCGGAATGACCGCGATCCCCGGGTTCATGCCGCTCTACTGGGACGCGGCGACGGGAAAGCTGTACATGGAGTTTGGGGCGCTGGAGGAGGAATTCCTGTATCAGGTCTCGCTCGCCTCGGGGCTGGGCAGCGCTCGGGTGAGACTCGACCGTGGTCAGCTCGGCATGAACGCCATCCTGCGGCCGACCCGGATCGGCCCGCAGGTGCTGCTGATGGAGACCAACTACCGCTACCGGGCGGTCAGCGACAACCCGGACGAGGTGCGGGCGGTGCGGGACGCCTTTGCGCCGTCGGTCCACTGGGGGTTTCCGGTCGCGGCCGAAACCGGCGGTCGGGTGCTGGTAGACGCGACGGATTTCTTCCTCCGGGACACCCACGGAGCGGCGGCCCGGATTGAGCGCGCCGGACAGGGGACCTTCGCCGTGGACCGGGATCGGAGCGCCTTCTATCTGCCGCGCACCAAGGGCTTTCCTGACAATACGGAGGTCGAAACCCTGCTGACCTTCACCAGCGACAGTCCCGGCGAGCTTGTTTCCAGGGCGGTGGCCAGCGGCGAGGCGGTCACTCTGCGCCAGCACCACTCGCTTGTTCGCCTGCCGGAGCCGGGCTTTGAGATTCGGATCGCAGACCCCAGGATCGGGGTGTACGGCCCGACCTTCACCGACTACGCGGCCCCGATTGACCAGCGGATGACGGTGCGGCTCGCCGCACGGCACCGGCTTCAGAAGAAGGACCCCACAGCCGACCGCTCCGAACCGGTGGAACCCATCGTCTACTACCTCGACCGGGGCGTGCCGGAGCCGGTGCGGAGCGCGCTGCTCGACGGAGCGCGCTGGTGGAACGAGGCATTCGAGGCGGCCGGCTTCATCGACGCTTTCCGGGTCGAGCTGCTCCCCGAGGGAGCGGATGCACAGGACATCCGCTACAACATGATCCACTGGACACACCGTCGTACGCGCAGCTTTTCCTACGGCGGCTTGGTGCAGGATCCCCGTACCGGAGAAATCATCAAGGGGAATGTGAATCTGGGCAGTCTGCGGCTTCGCCAGGATCACCTGATCGGCGTGGGCCTCGTGCCTCCGTACAACGGTGCGGCCGGGAACCTCCCGGCCGGTCTGCCCCCGGAGCCAGGAGGACCGCATTCCTGCGGACTGTCGGAGGTGCCCGGCTTCTCCTACCTTGCCCAGGTGAGCGAGGGGACCTCAGCGGTCGAGCTGGCGCTGGCCCGGGTGCGACAGCTCGTCGCCCATGAGGTGGGCCACACCCTCGGCTTCCCGCACAACTTCATGGCCTCGACCTACGGAGGCCGGGCGAGTGTCATGGACTACCCAGCACCGCTCGCCGCCCTCAAGGACGGCAGGCTGTCGCTCGACAACGCCTACGGGGTGGGGGTCGGCCCCTACGATGTGCTCGCGGTGCGCTGGGCCTATGGCCACTTCCCGGCGGATGAGACGGCCGCAGCCCTCGACGCGATCGTGCAGGAAGGGCTCAGGTCCAAAACCCTGTTCATGGCTCACAACGACAACACCATCGGCGCCGGGGCGCATCCGCTGACCTCGGTATGGGACAACGGCGACGATCTGGTCCGCCATCTGGAGCACGAGATCGAGATCCGGCAGGCCGGTCTTGACGCCTTCGGAGAGAGAGTCATTCGACCCGGCGAGGCGCTGTCGCTGCTGGAGCCGGTACTGGTGCCGCTCTACCTGCACCACCGCTTCCAGATGAAGGCGGCCATGAACACGATAGGCGGCCAGGAGTACTACTATGCCGTGCGGGGCGATGGACAGCGTCCGGTAGCGCCGCTGCCCGGCGACCGACAGCGCTACGCTCTTGAGGTTGTGCTCCGCACTCTGGAGACGGACTTTCTGGCGCTTCCAGAGCGGATCGTGGAGATGATCCCGCCGCCGGCCTACCGGGAGGCGGGCGGAGAGACGTTCGATGGCCACACCGGCCTCGTCTTCGATCCCCTCGCTGCGGTGGACAGTTCGGCGGATTACACCGTCCTGCTGCTGCTCCATCCGGAGCGGATGGCGCGCCTGGTGAACAACCACGCGATGGACCCGGAGCAGCCGGGACTCGGAGAGGTGCTTGACCGGCTGACGGAAAAGACCTGGGGCGCCGAGGAGCCGGTGGACAGCTACCGCCGCGCGGTCCAGGACGCCGCCGAACGGAGCGTTCTGAACGGTCTACTGCGGGAAGCAATGAACCCGGACAACCCGGCCCGGGTCCGGGCGATCATCGAGGATAGGCTGGCGCAGCTCGGCGGCGTGCTGACCGGGATGAGCGACCCCAGCCCGCACGAGAAACTGGCGGTCGCCGACATCCGACGCTTCCTCAACCGGCAGCAGAGCCTCGACCCCGACGCACGGCGGCCGGCACTTCCACCGGGTGCGCCCATCGGGGCGAACGCTGCTAGAGTCTGGGCACAGCCCCGGCGCTGAGATATGCCGCCCGGCGCGTCCTCCGGCTTCAGAATTCAGAGGAGGGCTGGCCGACCTCGCTTGCGTGGAGAACGGTTATTCCAACAAGTTCTTTGTCCCGGTAATGGTAGATCAAGTCATCGTCCATGCGAAAAAAAGAGCCGATTCCAGCCTCAGAGTTGAAACAGCGCCAAGCCCTCCTCGTCTACTTCTGCACGTACAACTCTGAGACCTTCCTGGGAGAGCCTGGGCAAGACTAACTGGAGTGCCGTATCGAACGATGGAGCTTCGATTGTACAGTTCGCGACCGGCGTTCCAGATAGCGTTGCGAGTGTGAAATCCTGTATACCCGCAGGAGCAGACCCGCCCGCGCCAAAGTACCCGTAGAGCCGATCGACCGTATCCGGATCAGACTCAAGATCGAGAATAAGCGTAAATTCATACAGGCGTACAACATCGGGCATTTCGTTTATGCTTATTCATCAGACAGGCTGGCGTAGTACTCGTTGAGCGAGCGGAGCAGTTCGGGCCGGTCGCTCTGGAACAGGCTGCGCCCCAAGCGCTCGGCCACAGCCGCAGCCACATGGCTGGCAAACATATGGTAGACCAGGGGCGAAAACTCCTCGCGCGTCTCGCCCGGCACGGGTAGCACGGCGTGGGCATGGCGGGTGACCTCGGTATCGTCCGGGTGGGCCACGGCAATGACCCGCCGCCCCAGGCCGCGCGCCGTGGCCGCCACCTCGCCCGCCCGCCAGTGAGAGCGGCCCGGCGGGGCAATCACAAAAACGGGCATGTCAACCGGGTAAGCAAAGCGCTCAACGTGCCACCACTCTTCCAAATCCTGGCCCATGGCAAAAACGCCCGCCGCCTCGATCATCTTGGCCGCGCTGAAGAGCGCCGTGCCGTAGCTCGGCCCGCTGCCCAGCATGACCAGCGTGGGAGCAGCGGCAACGGCCTCCACCACCTGCTGACACGGCTCTTTCACGGCGGCGTTCGTAGCGTCCACAATATCGGCCAGGGTGACAAGCTCCTGGCGCAGGGCGTCCGCCTCGGACTGAGACTGTTTGCTCTGCATTTCGC
>WTHE01000565.1 GCA_011523315.1 Candidatus Binatota bacterium | reverse complement strand
CGGCCCCGTTTGGCGGCCTGCCGACCGAGGTGTGTCGGGCAGTGCTGGATGTCGTCCAGACCCAGGACGGCCAGCTGTCACGCTCTGGCGTGGCCCATTTTCTGCGCGGCACAACAGACCTCGGCGCGCGTCCGGCAGCCGACAACGCGGGCATGCCGGGCTACCGATCTCTGGCCCGGCACCCCCACCAGGAGCTGCTGGCTGCGGTCGACGTGCTGGTCGAGCACAAGCTGCTGGTGATAGAAGCGTCCGAATACCTGTATGTGTGGCTGACCCAGCGGGGAGCGGCTGCCCTGGATACGCTCAAAGATACGCTCAAGACAGCGGACGCGCCGCCAGGCCGGTCGGCGGGCGAGCGGCGCGGAAAACGCTGAGGGCAAACCCCTCTGGCTCTGCGCTCAGCTTGGCGTGTCCACCAGGGCCGCGTCCTCGAAATCCACCAGACCCAGCCGGCCGCCATAGCCGGACGGATGGTACGAGCGGTAGCCCAAGAGGTGCTGGACCTGTTCGGGCAGCTGACGGGCGACTTCCAGGGGGACGGCCAGGGCGTGGTGCTCCTCGGGGCGCAGCCAGCCCAGCACGAAGCTGATGTGCATGCCGCGCCGCCACGTGTCTGGCGTCCGGTTTGCTCCAGCTGCGTGAATGACTTTCCCCGTGTAGAGCAGGACCGACCCGGCCGGCATGACGGCTTGGGTCACTTCTTCGGGCTGCGCCTCGCGCTGGGGGTCTGGCCAGCGATGGCTGCCCGGAGCGACAAGCGTGGCGCCGTTTTCTTCGGTGAAGTCGTTCAATGCGAATATCGAGCTGACCGTGAGTTCCGGGCCGGGCCAGGGGAAATGGGGCCAGTTGCCTTCGTCGCGGTGCAGCATCTGGGCCGGTTCGCCCCCGCCGATAATCATGGTTTGCGAGGTGTTCAGCCAGTACGAACCGCAGTTGGCTAACAGATAATGATCGGCAAAGGCTTTGAGCACGGGGTGGAGAAGCACCTCGATGAACGCGTCTGATTTTGCCGCCAGACCGCAGAATCGGATCGTTTTCTGGCCATGAAAGACCTGCCACAGCTCGCTGTCGCTGCGACTGCCGGGCGGGTGGGTGGCGATATCGCCGTCAAGCTCGGCGTTGAGTCGCCCCAGCAAGTCGGGCTCAAGCAGGTGTTTCACAATCACCCCACCGTCCCGCTCAATCGCAGACAGGTAGGCTTCCCGGTCGGCGTCAGCTTCCAAGCTCGTGAGTGTAGCTTTGCTCATAGGTACTCCTTAAAAGTTAGAACTCGAGGAACTCGGTTGGATAGTGCGAGAGATCGATTTTCTCCTGCTCGGGAATCAAACGGATCCCCCACTGCTGCATGGCCAGGGCTCCAAACAGTATCTCAATCGGCTTCCCGTCTTCGTCATCGCCGATCTTTTCAATGACGATGGCATGGGTCGATATGGGCAGCCCATCGACTTCGGCCTCAAGCAGGGCAGCCGTATTGCTCGCCTTGAGTGAACCACCCAGTGCGGTCCGGATGGGGTGAGCCAGCGGCGAGGTCGTCAGCACGGCCGCGACTTCTGGAATGACGTAGGTATTCCGGGCTCCGCTATCAAAAAGCGTCCAGCTGTCCCTGCCGCGTACCTTCAGCAGTTGGCGTATACGTCCCATAACTCTCTCCTCTTCTCTTCAACAGAGTTGAGTTGCGCTCTGGGCGGATAGGATATAATCATCAGCAGTCTTGGGCAAAGGTGAACCATGATATCTTCCTCGTCAAAAGGCCGTCATGGGTCACCTTCAGCGTCTTACAATCCGCAGGAGTAGGTATGGGCACGCTTATCAGCTTGGAGGAAGCGGTCGGCATACGCCGACAGGCCAAACGCGCCGGTCGGTCGGTCGTGTTCACCAACGGCTGCTTCGACCTGCTGCACCGCGGTCATGTCGAATATCTCGAACAGGCCAGAGCCTGCGGACAGCTCCTCCTGGTCGGCCTCAACAGCGACCGCTCGGTCCGCGCTCTGAAAGGGCCCGGCCGGCCGGTCTCGAACGAGGCGGACCGGGCCGCAGTGCTGTCGGCCCTGGCGTGTGTTGACCATGTGCTGATTTTTGATGAGCCGACCCCGGCCCGGGTCATTGCGCGGCTGGTGCCGGACGTGCTGGCCAAGGGCGGGGACTGGTCGGTGGAACGGATTGTGGGCCGCGAGGTGGTCGAAGCCGCGGGCGGACGGGTGGTGTCCATCACCAGCAGCGTGCCCGAGTATTCGTCAACACGCCTGATGGAGCACGCGCGGACCGTCCCGACCGCCGAAGCCTGGGGGCCGGCCGAGCAATCGGCGGGCATCAGGCTGGTGGTCGAGCGTCTGCGGGACAGCGCACTGACCAAACACGCCCTGGCCCAGACCCTGGCCGCCGACATTGCTGCGGTAGCCCAAAGCGTGGTGGACGCCCTGCGGCGCGGGAACAAAATCCTGCTGTGCGGCAACGGCGGTAGCGCGGCCGACGCCCAGCATATCGCGGCCGAGCTGGTGGGGTGCTTTGAGGTCGAGCGGCAGGGCTTGCCGGCCATCGCCCTGACCACCGACTCCTCGGCCCTGACCTCGATTGCCAACGACTGTGGCTTCGCCATGCTGTTCGCCCGCCAGGTCGCGGCCCTGGCCACAGCCGGCGATGTCCTGCTGGCAATCAGCACCAGCGGTAATTCCGCCAATGTCGTATGCGCGGTCGAGGCGGCCAAATCCCGCGGCCTGACGACAATCGGGTTGTTGGGCAAGGGCGGCGGCCGGCTGGCCGAGTTGGTCGATCAGGCTCTGATCGTGCCGGCGTCCAACACGGCTCGCGTCCAGGAGGCGCATATCACCATCGGTCATATCGTGTGTGAGTGGGTGGATCGCGCCTACGCTGCGCAACCCGTCTGAAAAGCGAACGATATGTACAAGTCTGTCGAGCCGATCGATTTACGCCGGGTGACGACCTATCCGCTGGCCGAGCGTCGAAACAAGGTTAGTGTGCAGGACTTCGCCACGGTGTACGAGCCGCAGGGCGGGCTGCGCGCCTTTCTCGACAGCCTGCCGGGGATTCTGATCGGCAACGATTTCCGGGCGGTCGTGGAGGCTATCGTTGCCGCCCGCCGGGCCGGCAAGCCAGTCATCTGGGGCATGGGCGCGCACCTGATCAAGTGCGGCTTGAGTCCGTGGATTATCGAACTCATGCGCCGGGGCGTCATCAGCGCCCTGGCCATGAACGGGGCGGGCCCGATCCACGATTTCGAGATCGCCCTGATCGGCGAAACCTCGGAAGACGTGGCTTCGGGTCTGGGCGACGGCAGCTTCGGTATGGTGACCGAAACCGGACAGCTGATGAACGAGGCGCTCGACCGTGACGAGGTGCACGCCGGCTGGATGGGCCTGGGCGAAGCCCTGAGCCATAAGCTGGCCGCCCTGAACCCGCCTTACGCGGCGTACAGCCTGCTGGCGACCGCCCTGCGGCTCGAGGTGCCGCTGACGGTTCACGTTGCACTGGGGACCGATATCATTCATATGCGGGACAACGCCGCCGGCTCGCTGCTGGGCCAGGCCAGCTTCACCGACTTTCGACTGCTGAGCAGCCTGGTGGCCGGACTGTCGGGCGGTGGCGTGTATCTGAACGTCGGCTCGGCGGTGATTCTGCCCGAGGTGTTTCTGAAAGCCTTTACCATCGCCCAGAACCTGGGGAGCGATCTCAAACAGTTTGTCACGGTCAATCTTGACATGCAGCAACACTACCGTCCGCTGCACAACGTGGTCGGTCGGCCGGCCGGAGTCGGCGGCCGGGGCTATGCCATCACCGGTCACCACGAGCTGCTGGTGCCGCTGCTGGCCGCAGCGGTGCTGGAGGCGCTGGCCGAGGAGAAGGACTGAGAAAATCCCCCCTAGCCCCTCTTTGGGAAAGGGGGGAGGGCAGGCTGCCCATAAGGAGGAGAATATGGACGCTGAAAAAAAACTGGCTGAGCTGGGCCTGGAGCTGCCGCCCATTCCCACGCCGGTGGCCAACTACGTGCCGGCCGTGCGGGTCGGCTCCCTGCTGTTCCTGTCGGGGCACGGCCCGGGCCTGCTCAAGGACGGACAGGTACAGTTCATCCAGGGCAAGGTTGGCGGAGAGCTGACGGTCGAGCAGGGCTACGAGGCGGCCAGGCAGGTCATGCTGAACCTGTTGCAGACGCTCAAGCAGGAACTCGGTGACCTCGACAGGGTCAAACGGGTAGTCAAGCTGCTCGGTTTTGTGAACTGCGCGGAAGATTTCCAGCAGCAGCCCCAGGTCATCAACGGCGCCTCCGACCTGCTCGTCGAGCTATACGGCGAGCGCGGTCGCCACGCCCGTTCGGCGGTCGGCATGTATCAGCTGCCGTTCAACATCGCGGTCGAGATCGAGATGATCGTCGAGGTCTAGGGGCGGACATGCGGGCTGGAACGTATCGGCTGGGGATAGATATTGGCGGGACGTTTACCGATCTCGTCCTGCTGTCTGACGACGGCATGGCCATCGGCAAGGTGCTGACGACGCCGCACGACCCGGCTGCGGCCGTGCTCGACGGCGTGCGCGAGCTACTCGGTCAGGCGGCCATCAGCCCCCGACACGTCTCGCAGCTGGTCCACGGCACGACGCTGATCACCAACGCGATTATTGAGCGCAAGGGGGCCAAGACGGGTCTGATCACGACCAGGGGCTTTCGGGACGCGCTCGAAATCGGCCGCGAGCGCCGCTACGACATCTACGATATCTCGCTGGAGAATCCCCAGCCTCTTGTGCCACGCTTTTTGCGCCGCGAGGTCAACGAACGCCTCGACCACCGCGGCGCGGTGCTGATCCCGCTCGATCCGGCCGAAGTTCGGGCGGTGATACACGAGTTGGTCGAGGCCGGCGTCGAAGCCCTGGCCGTGTGCCTGCTCCACTCGTTTCGCAACCCGGCCCATGAGCGGCTGGTGAAGCAGGTTGCGGCCGAGCATTTTCCGCACCTGAGCTGCTCGCTGTCGTGCGAGGTCATGCCGGAAATCCGGGAGTACGAGCGGACCTCGACGACGGTCGCCAACGTGTATGTGAAGCCCCTGGCCCGCCAGTACCTGGACAAGCTGAACGCCGAGCTACGCGCCCTGGGCGTGCCACGCGACATGTTCGTCATGCTGTCGAACGGAGGGATAACGAGCTGTGACGTGGCTGGCGAGTACCCGATCCGGCTGATCGAATCCGGCCCGGCCGCAGGCGCTCTGGCGGCCAGCTTCTACAGCACCCGGCAGGGGCTCGACCGGGTGATTTCGTTCGACATGGGTGGCACGACGGCCAAGATCTGCCTGATTGACGGGGGCCAACCCATGCTGACGACGGATTTTGAGGCGGCCCGGGTGTACCGCTTCAAAAAGGGCAGCGGCCTGCCGCTCAAGGTGCCGGTGATTGAGATGATCGAAATCGGCGCCGGCGGGGGCAGTATCGCCCGGGTCGATAGTCTTGGGCTGCTCAAGGTCGGCCCCGACAGCGCCGGCTCGCAGCCCGGACCGGTGTGTTACGACCAGGGCGGAAGCGACCCGACTGTGACCGACGCCGACCTGGTGCTGGGCTATCTGAGCCCCGACTATTTTCTGGGTGGCAAGATGCGGCTCAACCGGGCGGCGGCCGAGCGGGCGATTGCCGACCGGGTCGCCCGGCCGCTCAAGCTCGACGTGCTGCGCGCGGCCTGGGGGATTCACCAGGTGGTGAACGAGAATATGGCCAATGCGGCGCGTATGCACCTGGTCGAAAAGGGGCGCGACCCGCGCGGCGCGCATCTGATTGCGTTTGGCGGGGCGGGGCCGGTCCACGCCTACCGGGTCGCCGAGCGGCTGAAACTCAAAACCGTGGTGTGTCCGCTGGCGGCCGGCGTGACCTCGGCCTTTGGCATGCTGACCGCGCCGCTGGCCTTCGATTTTGTGCAGAGCTATGTGACGACCCTGTCCGAGCTGGATTTTGCGAGCCTGGAGCGTCTGTACGCCGACCTGGAGGACCGCGGTCGGGCGGTGTTGACCGCAGCCGGGGTGGAGGGCGACATCACGCTCAGCCGCTCGGCCGACATGCGCTACGTGCAGCAGGGGTTCGAGATCCGGGTGCCGCTGCCGCCCGTCCTTAGCGCCCAGCACTTGCCGGCCCTGCGCCAAGCCTTCGCCGAGGAATATGAGCGGCTGTACAAACGGCTCAATCCGGGCGTCGAGATTGAGGTGGTGAACTGGCGTTTGCTGGCCTCCGGCCCGCGCCCCCAGGTGAGCCTGCCATCACACGACGGATTGAATCGCGCGCTCGAAGCCGCCCGTAAGGGCGAGCGCCACGTCTATTTCCCCGAGCATGAGGGCTATGTCCCGTGTCCGGTCTACGACCGCTATGTGTTACCGGTCGGCACGTCATTTTCCGGGCCGGCCATTATTGAAGAACGGGAATGCACGGTTGTCGTCGGCCCGGGAGCCGGGGGGCAGGTGGACGCCGAGCAAAATCTGGTGATCACCCTCGCCGGCTAAGCATGTCGTTCGTGTCGGCTGGCCCGGGCAGAGTCAGAGCGATATGTTGGTAGAAGGACGGGGGATCATGATGACTGATGTAAATCCCTTAGACATTCCCGCTGCAACCGCTGGCACGACGCGGGCAGCACCTGTCTATCGCTATCTGATGCAGCAGCCAGACCACTGGCTCCGGCAGGCATTCTTTGTTGGACGGCCGAAGCTGCCTGTGTCCCGCGTTATTGAGGCCATGCGAGCGAATGGCCAGAGCCTTGAGAACGCTGCTCAAGATTGGTCTCTCCCCGTGGAAGCTCTTGAGGAAGCCCTGGACTACTGTGGGCGTTTTCACGACGTGATTGAGGCTGATGAGACCGATGAATTGGCCCTCAGTGCTGAGCTTGCCCGGTCGCATCAGCCGAACCCCAAACCTGACTTAATTCCCGACGAGGCAATGCAACCACTGGCTTTGGAGGAGGCGGAGCGCCGGATCAGAAAATGCGAAGAAAATGCAGATATCGCAATCTCGGCACTCGCCCGCGTAGAAGAAAGTATACCGTCCTACAAAAATCCTGAGTATTTTTTAATGAAGAGACTTTTTGTGAGTCTCAAGCACGGTCTTTTCGAAATAGCATGCGAAGACACTGAGTCTGTTGCTTCGAGGGTTGTCCCTGAGCAACGGCACCGACTCAATCCGGCCATCCTCCGTAAAAGGGGCCGCGAGAAATCAGAATTCAAGGCCGCCCTTGAAAGACTCGATAGGGAGCAGGAATCAGCCTAGAGCGGTTCACGTTCGGCTGTAGTAGGTCGGATTCGCGTAGCGTAATCCGGCAAGTGCGGGATGTCGGGTTACGCCTGCGGCTAACCCGACCTACACGGCTGAGCAGCACGTCATACTGGTTGATGACATGGACGCCGAGCACAATCTGGTGATCACCCTCGCCGGCTAAGCGTGCCGTTCGTGTCGGCTGGCCCGGGCAGGCTGACCTGGATGACCACACCCCATTTCCGGGCCTCTTCGACAAGGAACGGGAGGAGATCAACCGGTTTGGGGGAGAGTGATAGCCGAACGAGCTTCATCAGCAGGTCGGCCGTCCGTACGGGAGGCGACGGCCGCTCGGCCTTTTCCCACACGGAGAGGGATTGGCGGGTGGTTCCGATCAGTCTGGCGAAATCCTCCATGGATAAGCCGAGCGATCTGCGGAGTTGTTTGATCTCCTCGGGGGACAGAAAAGCCTGGTGGGCTTCAAGAGATTTGGTGAAGAGTGCCTCCCAGCGTTGGGTTTCCTGTGGGGCGAACGACCGTGCCCCACACTGATCGCACTCTCCGATGAGCGCCTCATCGACAACAAAAGGATAGCCTTTGATCTTAGTCTTGTAGTTGAGAATGCGGCGGGCTTGGACGCTGCCCTT
>WTHE01000696.1:3998-8009 GCA_011523315.1 Candidatus Binatota bacterium | reverse complement strand
CAGCACGCTCGGTTCGTTGTCCAGCGTTGTCAAACGTGCCGCCCGGTCCATGCCGTCGAGAATCCAGGCCGTTGCCAGGCCAGTGCCAGTGCCAAGTTCGAGAAAAGTCCCGCCCGGCTTTGTCGCCGCAAGCGTTCGCAGCAGGGAACCGGTTTGCGCATCGGAAGCCATGGGAAAGCCCAGGGCGTCGGTATCTGTGATGATAGCAGCCAAGACACAAGGTGGAGCAATCTGCCATCCATCGTTCATGGGATTCCCTTCACGCCTTTCAAGAGTCATTTTTTACGCTTGAATAGTCAGGCTGATCGGGACACTATAGCAGCCGAAGAACAAGGAGGCAGCGTATGGACTTTGAAACCTTGGCGACCGGCTATGGCCTGCTGGAGGGACCCCGCACCGATGAGCAGAACCGGCTCTACTTCAGCGATGTCCGCGGGGGTGGCGTCTTTCGTCGCAGCCCGGACGGCCAAATTGAGACGCTGATCCCGACAGACCGCAAGGCGGTCGGCGGCATCGCCCTGAACGAGGGCGGCGGTATGCTCGTCACCGGCCTGTCGCTCGCCCGGTGGGACGAACACAGCGGCCAGGTCACGGAGATCTTCAGCGACTGGGACGGGAAGCCGCTGTTCGGCCTGAACGATCTGACCATTGACGACCAGGGGAGCATCTGGGTCGGTTCGTTCGGCTGCGACATCAACAAGTTTGATTTCAAGAGCACCCCGCCGCCGGGTTCCCTGTTTCGGGTCGATCCATCGGGACAGGTGACGCATCTGTGGGAAGGGGTCGAGGTCACAAACGGGCTCGGCTTCAGCGCGGATCGCAGCCTGCTCTACCACTGTGACTCCACCACCCGCGCGGTCTGGGTGTATGAGGTGCGCGCCGACCGAACGGTCAGCGACCGCCAGCTGTTTGCCAAGCTGCCCGACGGCATGCCTGACGGCATGACGGTTGATGTCGAGGGCGGCGTGTGGGTGGCGGTGGTGGCCGGCTCGGGCGAGGTCGTGCGGTTCAAGCCGGACGGCACGCTAGATCAGCGGATCAACATCCCGGCAAAAACCATCACCAGTGTGGCCTTTGGCGGTCCTGACATGTGTGACCTGTACGTTGTGACCGCCAACAACGATCAGCGCGATCTCAAGGGCACGGTGTTCCGCGCCCGCTCCGACATTCCCGGCCTGCCGGTGCCCAAGGCCAAATTCTGAGGGGAACCGCAAACTCTACTTGAAAAGTTTTCGCCCATAGCTTCTCATGGGACACCTCCTGGTTGCCTTCGGGCAATCAGGGCTCCTTACAATTTATCCCGACTCAAAACTCGACGCGATGCAATGTCCAGACAAGAACGGAGAGCGGACATGACCAGTCCATGGGCGGGCCGCGAGAAAATTAGTTCTGGCGATACCTTTGAGACCCTGCATAGAGGACTCACAGTCTCCCTGATTTCGACCCCACGTGATGAGCTGAAGATGTGCAGTCTGGATGAGTCTCTTTCCGGTGTCGTCGCACGCAACACGGAGCACTACGACGACCTTCCAGTAACCGCTGAGAAAGGAGAAAAAATCGTTGGGCTTCTTCATGCCGGCGATTTCGCTGACAAGTCTTCTCCCGCAGGACGCATCAGGGATCATTGCCGTCCGCTGTCGGAAGAGTATTTGATCGGAGCGGACACGAGCATCCTGGACTTCGTCAAAGAAGCGGACCGCCGCCCCTGTCGTCTTGTCGTCTCGGGGACAAGAATCGTCGGGCTGGTCACCCTGTCCGACCTCCAGAAACTCCCCGTCCGTGCAAGCCTTTTTGCACTCATCACCGGACTCGAAATTGCGATGTCTGAAGCGATCAAAAAAGAGTTTCCAACCGGCGAAGCTTGGTTGGATCTCCTCACGGACAGTCGGCAGCGGAAGATCGAAGAAGAAAGCGAGAACAGCGAGCAGGCAGGTGGTTTTGTAGACAAGCTGCTGTTTACACAATTCGGTGACAAGGCAAAGATACTAGTTAAATCTTCCTGCTTCTCTCTGAGCAAGAAGAAATTGCGCTCCCAACTCAAAGAGATTCAAACCCTCAGAGATAATCTCGCCCACGCCAACGAGTATGCGGCAACACCGCAGGAGGCGCGCAAGGTTTGCGCTGTTGTACAAAGTCTCCTCGAACTAAGGGAAGAGATCAGGACTACGATCTTGAACAGCTCCCTTTCGCCGGATTCCGAGAAACTGGCCCAGCTCAGGCAAGCCGTTCAAGACCCTCTGTTTCTTGCCGACTCAGAGGAAACTATGGAGCTATTCGCCGAAGCGGATTCCGAGTGGTGGGAGCCGAAAAAGTGACCTACCAATGGCAGGTCTTTTTCGCCTCCCTAAACCCTACTCGGGGTTCTGAACAATCCGGGCGAAGGCCAGTCCTCATCATCAGTCGAGAAGAAATCAATCAGATTTTGTCAGTGGTCAACGCCATCCCTCTGACATCTCGCAAAGCCGGGCGTCGCGTCTATCCTAATGAGGTATTCGTCCCGAGTGGAACGGCGGGGCTGCGGGTGGATTCAATCGCGCTATGCTACCAAATCCGCACTATCGACAAGAGACGCCTGGAAAGACGGCTCGGAGAGGTAGCGGATATGCAGATTCGACGAGATATTCTGGAAGCTCTTCGGTTCCAATTGGAAATCTGACTCGTTTCGCACCAGAGCTAGCGCCCTACCCGCCCGGCTACGAGGCGGACTTTTCTGGGTGCGGCTACCCACATGCTGACGATGGACACCCCGCACAGCCCGATCGCCAGCCAAAACGCCGGAGCATAGGTCCCGGTTTGATCGTACACCAGGCCGGTCAGCCACGGTCCGACTGCGGCTCCGAGGCTGCCGGCGACACTCAGCGTCCCATAGATCGTGCCGTAATGCCGGCTCTGGAAAATTTCGACCGCCACCGCTCCATACACGGCCGAAACGCCGTAGCCCAACAAACCCTGGGCCACGACCATGCTGTATAACAACACGTGGCTGGGCTGATCATGCATGACCAGCAGCAGGGCGTAACACAGGCCAAAGCCCGACAGACTCAGCGTCCAGACCCATTCACGTCCTATCCGGTCGGACAAAAACCCCAGGCCGATCTGACCGGCGCTGCCGGTCAGGCCGACCAGACCGAGCGCATAGGCGGCCAGTTGAGGGGAAAACCCGATGTCGTCCAGATACTTGGTCTGATGGACCTGGACCGCGTACCAGGCGTACAGACAGGTTGACATGGCCAGCGCCAACCACCAGAACCGCGCGGTCCGGACGGCCAAGGCCAAGGTCCAGTCCGTCGCAGCCCAGGCGTGATCGACAATGGTATCGGCCCGGCCGGGCGCGGCCTGAGACGCATCCGCACCCGCCTCTCCATCGGGTGCCAGGCCGAGATCTTCCGGCCGCCGACGCTGCAAGATGCTGTTCAGCGGGACAACCGTCACAAACAGCACCAGCGCCATGATCCAACACGCCTCACGCCAGCCAACGCGACTGATCGTATCTTGCAGCCAGGGAAAGAGGATGATCGAGCCGACCCCGGCGCCGGCAAAAGTAATGCCCAGGGCCAAGCCCCGTTTACGGGCGAACCAGTAGGGCACGAACAGAGAATGCCCCAGGTAGCTGATGAACATGCTGCCCCCGCCGACAAAGAGACCAAAGGCCAGATACAGGTGCCACGGCTGGGTGATAGAGGTGGTCAGGATCAGCCCGATACTGACCATGCCGGCCCCGGCTGGCAGGATAAGCCGAGGCCCAAGGCGATCCATCAGGAAGCCAATCATCGGCGAGTAGAGCGTGGCGGCAACAAAGCCAAAGGAAAAGGCCGCCGCAGTGCTGCCCCGGTCCCAGCCGAACTCGGTCAGAATGGGCGGAAACAACAGCGAGAAGGCGGTCCGCGTGTTCACCCCAATGGCCATGGTGACAAAGGCGACCGCCACCACCACCCAGCCGTAGAAAAAGGGCAGGCGGGTGTGGAGCAGGGACGGACCCGAAGGCGAGAGCGGGGGTGCCATGCGAGATTT
>WTHE01000696.1:0-3898 GCA_011523315.1 Candidatus Binatota bacterium | reverse complement strand
GCGTTGAAGGTCGGGCTGGGGCGCATCGCCTGGGCGGTTTTGGTCGGATCGGGGGAATAATAGCCACCAATATCGACCGGCTGGCCCTGGGCGGCGAGTAGCTCCTCGCCGATCCTGGCCTCATTCTCCTCCAGCTCTTTCGCCACCCGACTGAACCGCGCCTCGAGGGCCGTATCCTCGTCCTGGGCGGCCAGGGCCTGCGCCCAGTACAGGGCCAGATAAAAGGTGCTGCCCCGGTTGTCGATCTCATTCACCTTGCGGGACGGAGAACGCGCGTTTTCGAGGTATTTTGTAATCGCCTGGTCAAGCGTCTTGGCAAACAGCGCGGCCGCGGAATTCTTGCTGTTCTCGGCAATCAGCTCCAGCGCGGGCACCAGGGCGCAGTACTCACCCAGGGAGTCCCAGCGCAGATGCCCCTCTTGCAGGAACTGCTGCACGTGCTTGGGGGCGGAGCCGCCGGCGCCGGTCTCGAACAGCCCACCGCCGTTCATCAGCGGCACGATGGACAGCATCCTGGCACTCGTCCCCAGTTCCAGAATCGGGAACAGATCGGTCAGATAGTCACGCAAGACGTTGCCGGTTGCGGCAATCGTGTCTTCGCCCCGGCGGATCCGTTCCAGCGAAAACCGCATCCCGTCCTGGGGCTTCATGACCCGCACGTCCAGGCCGGTCGTATCGTGCTCGGGCAGGTAGGCGTTCAGCTTCTTGATGATTTCCGTATCGTGGCCTCTACGCTCGTTGAGCCAGAAGACCACCGGTGCGCCGCTCGCCCTGGCCCGGGAGACGGCCAGGCGCACCCAGTCCCGGATCGGCGCGTCCTTGGTCTGGCACATGCGGAAGATATCGCCGACCTCGACCGCCTGTTCGAGCAGCGTCGTCCCGGCGCTGTCCACCACCCGAATCCTTCCGTCGGCCGGGGCTTCGAAGGTTTTGTCGTGCGAGCCGTACTCCTCGGCCTTCTGGGCCATCAGCCCGACGTTGGAGACGCTGCCCATGGTCGCCGGGTCGAACTGACCGTGTTTTTTGGCGTCTTCCAGGATCTCCTTATACATGGTTGCGTAGGAGCGGTCGGGCACCATGGCGATCACGTCTTGCAGCTCGTCGTCCTTATTCCACATCCGGCCCCCGTCGCGCACCACATTCGGCATGGAGGCGTCAATGATGATGTCGTTGGGCACGTGCAGGTTGGTGATGCCGCGCCGGGCGTTGACCATGGCCAGGGCCGGGCGTGTGTCGTACACCGCCGCAATGTCAGCCTCGATCTCGGCTTTTTTCTCGGCCGGCAGGCGGTCGAGCTTGGCCAGCACGTCGGCCAGCCCGTTGTTGACGTTGGCCCCGATCTCTTTGAGAACCTCGGCGTGCTTGTCGAGCGCCTCCTGGAAGTAGACCGACACGCAGTGGCCGAACATGATGGGGTCAGAGACCTTCATCATCGTCGCCTTGAGGTGCAGGGACAGCAGCACGCCGTCTTGCTTTGCCGCGTCCATTTGCTCGGCGTAGAACGCGCGTAGCGCCTTCACGTTCATGACCGAGGTATCAATGACCTCGCCGGCCAGTAGCGACAGCTTGTCTTTGAGGACGCTGACCGTTCCGTCAGCGGCGACGAACTCAAGCCGCACCTGGGTGGCGGTGTCCACGGTGGTCGATTTCTCGCTCTCAAAGAAATCCCTGCCGGCCATGTGGGCGACCCGGGCCTTCGAGCCGCTCGCCGGCCACTGCTGCATCATTTTGTGGGGATGCTTTTGAAAAAACTTCTTGACCGAGCTGGCGGCCCGCCGATCCGAGTTGCCCTCGCGCAGGACCGGATTGACGGCCGAGCCGAGCACCACCGTGAACCGGGCTTGCAGCGCCCGCTCGGCGTCGTTTTGGGGTTCCTCCGGATAGTCGGGGATAGCGTAGCCCTTGGCCTGGAGTTCCTTGATGGCGTCCTTGAGTTGGGGCACGGTCGCGCTGATGTTCGGCAGTTTGAGGATGGCCGCCTCGGGCGTCTGGGTCATGTCGCCGAGCTGGCTCAGACAATCGGGAATGCGCTGCTCGGGGCTCAGCTTTTCGGGAAAGTTGGCAATGATTCTGCCGGCCAGAGAGATGTCGCTGATGTCGAGCTCGATCCCGGTCCCCCGGGTGTAGGCCTGCACGATCGGCAGCAGGGCGTAGGTAGCCAGGGCCGGCGCTTCGTCAATCTTTGTCCATGTAATTTTCGCTGTCGCCATATGTCGTCCTTTCCTGCATGTCTGGAAGCCTGGATCGGGGCGTATCCCGGCTCTGAGCGGATTGCAAAGCGCGCCCGAAGATAGTAGACAGGGGGGAACTTTTGCAACCCGGTCGAAGGTATCCTATCGGAATCATTTTGGAAAGCCGCTTGACTATGAATCCCGCACTCCGCTGCTGGCCCGTCCTGTGTCTGCTGACCGCTCTGCTCGGCTGCACCCGTGAGATCGAAGAGGTGCCGCTCAGCAACCGGCTGATGACGGTGGCCGATAAGTTTTTTGATGTCGCGGCCATCTCGGTCGAAAAAGCGGTCGTGGTCGGCTATGGAGGGAAGATTCTGGTGACCACCGACGGCGGGAAAACCTGGCAGCAGAAAGACAGCGGCACCGACCTGGCCCTGTATGATGTCGAGTTTCCCGACGCCCAAACCGGCTGGATCAGCGGCCAGGACGGGCTGCTGCTCAAGAGCGAAGACGGCGGCGAAACCTGGCAATCCCAAGACAGCGGGGCTGCGGTTTCCCTGCTGTCCCTCCAGTTTCTGGATCCCGATCACGGCTGGGCGGTTGGCGCTCAAGCCACCTATGTGCGCACGACCGACGGCGGCCAGTCGTGGGAATCCGGCTATATTGAGCCGTCCCTGGAGGGCGTGGATATCAACGCCACCCTGGCCCTGTCGGATCCCAATCTCTATGATGTTCACTTTGTCGATGCCCAGACCGGTTGGATGGTCGGGGAGTTTGGCAAGATTTTTTACTCGACCGACGGCGGCCAGAGCTGGACCGAGCAGCAGAACAGCCTCTTGGGCCAGGCCGGCATTGACGACGCCCTGAACTTTCCGACCTTTTTCGGTGCGTATTTCACCTCGGCCCAGGAAGGCATCGCTGTCGGCCTGGAAGGCAAGATCGCGAGGACGACCGACGGCGGCCAGCACTGGACGTTTCTGGCCGATACCGCCTCGGAAACCGCGCCGCTCTTCACCCCGATCCTGTTCGACGACGGTCGGGGCTGGATCGTCGGCGCCTCGGGGCGCATCTATCAGCGCCAGACCGGGGAAGACGGCCCCACCTGGCAACGCGCCAGCTTTGGCATGCCGACCGTGACCTGGCTGCGGGCGATTGATTTTGCGGACGACCAGCACGGCTGGATTGTGGGCGGCTTTGGGACGGTCATGCGAACCTCGAACGGCGGCCAGACGTGGTTGCCCAGCCTTGGCTAGGACGCTGGGGCAAGCCCGGCCTGAACACGGAGTAGACACGGCATGGCAGATTCTTCGGCCTTTGATATTGCGGACAAAGTCACGATTATTACCGGCGGCGGGACGGGGATTGGCGCCGAGATTGCGGCCGAGTTCTGCCGCCGCGGGGCCAAGGTCCTGATCACCAGCCGGACGATGGATCACCTCGGTCCGGTGGCCGACGGCATCCGCAAAGAGGGGGGCGCGGTCGATGCGATCGTGTGCGACGTGCGCGACAACGATCAGGTCGAAGCCGTGGTCAACCGAGCCGTGGCCAACTGGGGCCGGGTCGATGTACTGATCAACAACGCCGGAGCCAGCTTTGTGGCCCACGCCCACGATATTTCACCCAACGGGTTTCGGGCCATTGTCGATATCAACCTCAACGGCACCTTTCTGTTTTCCCGGACCGTGGCCCGGCTCATGATGGATAAAAACAGCGGCGGCAGCATCATC
>WTHE01000070.1 GCA_011523315.1 Candidatus Binatota bacterium | reverse complement strand
GCATTGTTGGTCCTCCATGTCCCGGTCACGAAAAGCGCGTCTGCCTATCCAAACCTGTCGCAAGCTGCGTGCCAGGTTGAAAACGGCTATGTGTGACCTCTCGCAGCCCGGTGTGTCCCATTTTCAGGACGGGCTGCGCGCCGGCGCGTTGCAAAGCTGGGACACCGCGCTATAAGGAGGAAGATGGCCAAGGACAGGAAGACGCGAGACCGACCGCTGAGATCAGCCGCTCGGACCCCAGCAGACCGTCGATTGGAGAGCGAGCGGCTGGCCACCATGGGTCTCACCACCGCCAAGCTGGTGCATGAAATCGGCAACCCGCTCAACGGCATGTCCACGACCGTGCAGCTGCTGGAACGCGACCTGATGAAGCCGGGCCCACCCGACAAGGAGCTGCTGCGCGCGACCGTTCACGACCTGTCGAGCGAGATCAACCGCCTGCGCTCGCTGCTGGTCGAGTTCCGCTCCCTGGCCCGCGCCCATGCGCTCGATCTGCAACCGACCGCGCTGGCCAGCCTCGTCACCGAGCTGCTGGCGGTGGAAACCGTCCAATACGCCGAGCGGGGGATTCAGCTCCACAACGAGGTTCGGCCCGATCTGCCCCTGGTCATGGGCGACCAGGAGAAGCTCAAGCAGGTCGTGCTCAACCTGTGCCAGAACGCGGTCGAAGCCATGTCGCAGGGCGGCTGCCTGACCGTCCGGGCCGACCAGGCCGACGGCCACGTCACGCTGGAGGTCATGGACACCGGGGCTGGCATCCCGGACGGCCTGGATATTTTTGAGCTGTTCACCACCACCAAACCGAGTGGCATGGGGCTGGGGCTGGCCGTGGTGCGACAGATTGTCCTGGCCCACGAGGGGACGATTACCTATACCACCGAGCCGGGTCGGGGGACGGTCTTTCGGCTCAGCCTGCCGGCCTGTCCGCCGGCCAAGACAAGACGGCCGAGCACCAAATCTCCTCCGTCGCCCAGCTGACACGCGCCGGACAGTCTGGATCAGTCGAACGCAATCCCGAGCTGCTCCATTTTACGGTACAGCGAGGAGCGGCTGATGCCCAGCAGCTTGGCCGCCCGCACCCGGTCCCGGCCGGCTTCCCGCAGCACGGACTCGATGTGGCTTTTTTCGTAGCTGCGCAGGGCGGCCTTCAGCTCGTGGCCGGCTTGGCCGGTATCCCGGCTGAACGCCTGTCCGCTGGGCAGGTCTTCCGGGCTCAGCCACTCGCCATTGCCCAGAATCATGGCCCGCTCCAGAACGTTCTCCAGCTCACGCACATTACCCTTCCAGGGCGCGGCCATAAGCAGTTGCATGGCCTCGTGGGTCACCCCTCTACAGTTTGTTTTCATTTCGAGGTTGTGGCGCTGGATCAGGTGCTCAACCAGGAGCGGGATATCGTCCCGCCGCTCGCGCAGCGGTGGCACCGGAATGCCGACCACATTCAGGCGATAGAACAGGTCTTCGCGAAAGCGGCCGGCCTCGATCTCTTTTTCGAGATCCCGATTGCTGGCGGCCAGGATGCGTACATCGACCTGTATGGGGCTGGTCGCCCCGAGCGGCAAGACCTCTTTGCGCTCAATGACCCGCAGCAGCTTGGGTTGCAGGGTGAGGGGCAGCTCCCCGATCTCGTCCAGGAAAATCGTGCCCCCCCGGGCCTTGCGAAACAGGCCGTCCTGGGCGTTCAGGGCGCCGGTGAAGGCACCCTTGGTGTGGCCGAACAGCTGGCTCTCCAACAGTGTGTCCGGGATGGCGCTACAGTTCACGGGCAGAAAGACCTTGTCCTGGCGCGGGCTCTCGGCGTGAATCGCCCGGGCGACGAGTTCCTTGCCCACCCCGCTCTCACCGGTGATCAGGACCGTGCTGGCCGCCGCCGCAACTTTGCTGATCAGCCTCAGCACCGCGCGCATGGCCGGGCTCTCGCCAACCATGCCGCTGGGGTCGATATGCCGGTTGACCTCGCGCCGCAGCATCTGGTTTTCCCAGGCCAGACTCTTGTGCTCCATCAACAGGTGGACCTTGCGCAGCAGGTCATCAAACACAATCGGCTTGAGCAGATAGTCCTGGGCGCCGAGTTGCAGGGCGGCCACTGCGGTATCAACCGACGCATGGGCGGTCATGATCGCCACAAAGGTTTGGGGCGCGACCTCCCGCACGCGCTGGAGCACGGCCAGGCCGTCGGCGCCGGGCATGCGGAGGTCGGTCAGCACCAGGTCAAAGTCGCGCTCATCAATGGCGACCAGCGCCGCCCGCCCGTCGGTCGCTTCGTGGACCCGGTAGCCTTCTTCGTGCAAGACCCGGCAGATATTCCTGCGCGGGATGGTTTCGTCTTCGGCCACAAGAATCGTTCCCGTCATGGCACAACTTTTGACACACCCCGCTCCAGTCCGAAAGAGGGAGCAGCTGCCCCTCTCTTGCACCATGCCGTATCTGTGGCATCAGAGGTCGTGTCTCAGTTTGAAATTTTCGCCGCCCAGCACCGGTCGGAAGAGGGACTGACCATACCTTCCTGCCCCACACAGCCCGTGCCGTCGGAGGGCGGCTCGCACTCCACCCCGTCACCCGGCTGGGGCTGCATCGGCTCGCACGACCAGCGGGGCAGGGTCGCCTGCCGTAAGACTTCAGAGGCGGCCAGCAGATTGGGACTCGCACAGCATACCGCAGAGTCGCCTTGCCGACTTTGTGATGTTGTCCCCGTCATTTTTTCGCGTTTTTTGCTGCTGAGTCATCCAATTTTGGTGGCGCATTCTGCGTCTCGTTGCTGTATAGACGCAGCGTCATGAGCAAGACGCCTTCCAACGCCCCCTCAGGTCACGCTGTACGATACCCTGTGGCCGGCGGCCTCGGCCTTGATTGATGAGGCGTGTACCCCATTGACGAAAACCTGGAGAAAGAGTTGAAGACCTCTCGTACTGACAACGAGCCATTGTCTCAGACCAATAGCCAGAATAGAGACTTCCTGTATGTTATCCATCTAACCCTGGTGGCCGTGTTCCTCCTGCTCGGCGGGCTGGTCCGGCCCGCGGCAGGACAAGCGATCTATTGGAACGTGCCGTGGAGCGATATGAATCGCCCCCTTCCTTACACCCGCGTGGTGATACCCGTGGAATGGGGGGGGAGGTGTGCATATGCACCCGGCTACTATCCTCTGCCCGAAGCCAGGAGCCAGGGAGAGGTGAACCATACCCTCAGTCCGACCACCCTGCCCGATGGGCTGTGGTTTGAGAGCGGTACCTCGCCCATGATCATGGGCCACACGACTGAGGTCACCCCTCCCAAGACCTATACCCTGACGGCGACCGATTCGGACGGCAACCGCTTGTCCCACACCTTCACCCTGGAAGTGGTGGATGAAAGGGCGATCCTGGAGGAGTTCTACACCGCCACTGGTGGCGACGAATGGACCACCAACACCAACTGGGGGTCTGCGATCAGTGTCTGTCCCGGGGAGTTGTATGGTGTCACCGATGAGGCTGTCTACCCAAAGCAAGGCTACGTATACGCTCTCGACCTCTCTGACAACAACCTGACGGGCTCCATTCCCGCGTCGCTGGGCAAGCTGACCGGCCTGCTCATGCTCGACCTGTCTGACAACAACCTGACGGGCCCCATCCCCGATATGAGCGGCCTGACCGATCTGTTCTCGCTCGACCTCAAGAACAATGGGTTGACGGGCTCCATTCCCGCGTCGGTGGGCAATCTGGTCCGGTTGGATTGGATGGACCTCTCTCACAACAACCTGACGGGCTCCATTCCCGCGTCGGTGGGCACCATATTCCTGCACCGGCTGAACCTCTCGTACAACCGGTTGTCGGGTTCCATTCCCGCGTCATTGGGCAACCTGGACTTCGTGGATGAGGTCAACCTCGCATACAACCAGCTGTCGGGTTCTATTCCTGCGTCATTGGGCAACCTGACCGAGGTGGGCGAACTCCTCCTCAGGTACAACCGGTTGTCGGGCGCGATCCCCAAGGAATTGGGCAACCTGACCGACATAAGTTGGCTCGACCTCGCGCACAACCAGTTGTCGGGCGCGATCCCCGGAGAGTTGGGCAACCTGACCGGACTGACCTTCCTCTACCTCGGGCACAACCGGTTGTCGGGCGCGATCCCCAAGGAATTGGGCAACCTGACCAGCCTGCAGGTGCTCCGCCTCGGGCACAACCGGTTGTCGGGCGCTGTCCCCGAGGAGTTGTCCGCCCTGTCAACCGGATGCCAGCAGGCGACGTGTGGCTGCCTGGACCTCGTGATGCTTGAACTCCAGCACAACCAGCTCACGAGCGTTTCCGATGGGATCTCCCTGCCCGCCCTGGAGTTGCTCGATCTCCGACACAATCGGCTGACGAGCCCGCCCGATGTGAACAACATGCCCAGCCTGTTGCAGTACCGGCTCTATGGCAACGCGGCCCTGGACTTGGCGGACCTCGACCAACCGACGCCCGTGTCCCTCGCGGTCACGCCGACCACGGTATCAGAGGGGGACGGCACGGTGACCGTGAATGTCACGCTGACGCTGGCGGCGGCGCTGGAGAGCGATGTCACCGTCCCGGTAATGGTGTATTCGGGCACGGCCTACGACGAGTGGGACTTCACGACCCCGGGTCCTGCCTGGCCCTTCTCCTTCTTCATCACCATCACCGCCGGTGAAACGACCGCGACCGGTGCGGCAGAGATCACCCTCGTCGATGACCAGCGGCGGGAGGGGTCCGAGACCTTCTGGGTGGAACTGGCATTGTATCTCCCGCATGAGGTACAGCCAGGCGATACGACCGGGGTGCTCGTGACTATCAACGACAACGACGGCAGTAGCAGCGGCAGTTGGAGTGGTGGCGGTGGCGGCGGTGGCAGCCGTGGCGGCAACCGTGGCGGCAACCGTGGCGGTGACAATAGCGGTAGTAGCGGCAGTAGCGGCAGTGGGGACACAGTCGCGCCGACGCCCCCGCCGGCAGGGAATCTGGAGAATCCGGAAGCGGACTCGTTTCAGAGTGGGCTGGGCGTCATCTCGGGCTGGGTGTGTGAGGCCGACGAGGTCGAGATCGTGATTGAGACGGCCGGGGAAGAGGTGGCACGCATCGCCGCCGCGTATGGCACCGAGCGGGCGGACACGGAAGAAGGGTGCGGCGACGCGGACAACGGCTTTGGCTTGTTACTCAACTGGAACGAGTTGGGAGATGGCGCGCATGAGGTGGTAGCCTTGGTGGATGGAATCGAAGTAGGCCGGGCTCCCGTGACGGTGACGACGCTGGGGGCGGCGTTCGTGCGCGACGTGGCGGGGACCTGTACGGTGGAGGACTTTCCGAGTCCAGGCGAGACGGTGACCGTAGTGTGGCAGGAGGCCAACCAGAACTTCGTGCTCACGGACGGCGCAGTCCCCAGCGGTCTTAATCGGGCCGGGTCGCCCGATCTCGGCTTTCTGGAGAACCCCGGGCCGAACTCGTTTCAGAGTGGGCTGGGCGTCATCTCGGGCTGGGTGTGTGAGGCCGACGAGGTCGAGATCGTGATTGAAACGGCCGGGGAAGAGGTGGCGCGCATCGCCGCCGCGTATGGCACCGAGCGGGCGGACACGGCCGGGGTATGCGGGGACACAGATACTGGCTTTGGCTTGCTCTTCAACTGGAACGAGTTGGGGGATGGGGAGCATACCGTCGTGGCGCTGGTCGATGAAGCAGAACTCGGGTGGGCCACGGTGCAGGTGACGACGCTGGGCGAAGCGTTCGTGCGCGGCGTGGCAGGCGCGTGTCTCGTCGAGGGCTTTCCACAGCCGGGTCAGGCGGTGACCCTGGAATGGCAGGAGGCCCAGCAGAACTTTGTCATCACGGGCCGGGAGTAAGAGGAAGGGAAACTGAGACCCTCCTGAATCGGGACGACACTTTCACCCGCGCCGACAATCGGCTACAAAGACCCGGCCCCGCACGAGAGAAACCATGTCCCCAGCCTCCCTCACCCAGTCGCTTCCGCCACGTATTCGGAGGTTGAGCGATCTCGCCGCCAACCTGTGGTGGAGTTGGTATCCAGACGCGGCGGTGCTGTTCTCGACGATTGACGCGGGTCTGTGGCAGACGAGCGTCTCCAGCGGCACGCCCAACCCGGTCACACTGCTCCACGCTGTCGCCCCCCAGCGCCTGCGCAGCCTGGCCCGCGACCCGGACTTTCTTGAGCGCTATGACGCGGTCCTGCGGGCGTTTGATGCGGCGCTCGCGGCCCCCCCCTATCCTGCCCCGGAGTTCAGGCAGGCGCCTGTCGCCTATTTCTCGGCCGAGTTCGGCCTGCACGCCTCGCTGCCCATTTACAGCGGCGGCTTGGGCGTGCTGGCCGGCGATCACTGCAAGGAGGCGAGCGATCTCGGCCTGCCCCTGGTCGGCGTCGGACTGCTGTATGGCCAGGGCTATTTTCACCAACGCCTGTCCCCGGACGGACGCCAGGAAGCGCGCTACACCGAGCTTGAGCGGACCACGGCTCCTCTCGTCCCAGTCCTGACGCCCGAGGGGACACAGCGTCAGGTGCGGGTGCGTATCGCCTCTCGTGACGTATACCTGGCCGTGTGGCAGCTCCGGCTGGGCCGCGTCTGTGTGTATCTGCTGGATAGCGATGTGGAGGACAATGCGGCTCAGGACCGTATCCTCTCAGCCCGCCTGTACGGCGGCGATCAGGAGACGCGACTGCGCCAGGAGATTGCGCTCGGCGTTGGCGGGGTACGCGCGCTGCGCGCCGTAGGCATTGCCCCGCGTGTCTGGCACCTGAACGAGGGCCACGCCGCCCTGGTCCTGATTGAGCGCCTGCGCGAACTCGTTGGTGAGGGATTGTCCTTCGCCGAGGCGCTGGCCCGGATCCGGGCCAGCAGCGTGTTCACTACCCACACGCCCGTTCCGGCCGGCCACGATGCGTTTCCTTTTGACTTGGTCGAACACTGCCTGCCCGCCTGGTGGCAGGAGCTGGGAGTTGACCGGGAGCGTTTTTTTGACCTGGCCCGCTATGGGCAACAGGCGGACGAACGCTTCCATATGACCGTCCTGGCTCTGCGCCTGTCCGGCCAGCGGAATGCCGTCAGCCACATCCATGCAACGGTCTCCCACCGCATGTGGCACTCGGTCTGGCCACAGACCAGCCCCGATCAGGCGCCGATCGACGCGGTCACCAACGGGGTGCACGTACCGACTTGGCTGGCCCCCGAACTCGGCCGCCTGTTCGCTCGGCATCTCGGCTCGGACTGGCTGGCCAGCCACGACGATCCACAGCTGTGGCGGCGTAGCGCGGATATCCCCGACGAAGACCTGTGGGCGGCCCACCTGCGGCTCAAACACGGACTGATCCGGTTTGTGCGCGAACGGGCGCGCCAGCTGTGGCACGGGCACGACCGTGACGCCGCTCAGGTCTTGGCCGCAGGCGGCTCGCTCGACCCGGACGTGCTGACGATTGGCTTTGCCCGGCGCTTTGCCACCTATAAGCGGGCCAGCCTCCTGCTCAACGATCTCGCCCGCCTGCAAACCCTGCTGGGCGCGACAGACCGGCCGGTCCAGATCATTTTTGCCGGCAAAGCCCATCCGGCCGACGAGCCCGGCCAAGCCCTGATTCAACAGGTGTATGCCGCAGCCCGCGACCCCAAACTCGGCGGGCGGGTCGCGTTTGTCGAGGACTACGATATGCACGTCGCCCAGTTCCTGGTGCGCGGCGTCGATGTGTGGCTCAACAATCCCGTCTCCCCCCAGGAAGCCTGTGGCACCAGCGGCGAAAAAGCCGCGCTCAACGGCATCCCGAATCTCAGCATTGCCGACGGTTGGTGGAGCGAGGCTCACAACGGCAAAAACGGCTGGATCGTCCAGCCGGCAGACGCGGGGCTGTCTGACGCAGACCGGGATGCGGTCGAGGCCGACACCTTCTACGACCTGTTGACAGAAGACATCGTGCCGCTCTTCTATGAGCGGGACGCCGGGGGCATCCCGCGCGGCTGGCTGCGGGTGATGAAGGCAAGCCTGGCGTCCATTCCAGCCCGGTTTTCGGCTCGGCGCATGCTGAAAGAGTATATTG
>WTHE01000261.1 GCA_011523315.1 Candidatus Binatota bacterium | reverse complement strand
ACCTCGACCCGCAGGGGCGGCATACCACCCTCCTCCTGTACTCTTCGTCGCTCGTCTCATTTATGCCCGAAACCTGGCGGTCGTAAACCGGGCCGAGGATAAACACACCCAACCGTGTTACACCTATTGTCCGAAGGTTCCGGGAGACAAGGGGAGCAGCATGAAACACGATATCGCCAGGTTTGTTGCCGTGCAGCTCGGCGTTTTCGCCCTTGGCGTTTACAGCCAGGCAGTCGGGGCGGCACACAGCGCGCAGGAAAAGCCCGTCGGTCCGGCGACAGAACAGACCGTGCAGGCGAACAATGCCTTTGCCATGACGCTCTACCGGCGTCTGTCTCAAGAACAGGACAATCTGTTTTTTTCGCCCTACTCCCTGTTCAGTGCGCTGGGTATGACCCTGGAAGGAGCGCGTGGAGAAACCGCTCGACAAATGGGTGAAGTCTTGCGCCTGCCCGCAGATCTCCGACACGCCGACAGCAACGAACAGCCCTGGGATACCGCCGTCATCCATACCGGCGTAGCCGACCTTCAGCGGCGTCTGAGCGGCGGCCCGACAGATCCGGCCCAGGCGCAAGACATGACGAACAGGCTTACCAGCTTGGAAGACGAACTCGACACCCTCAACCAACAGCTGGAGCAGCGCTCAAGCCATGAACAGTTTGCACAGACGGAGATAGACCGACGCGCCGTGTCCGTTGCGGCTGAAATCAACACCCTGCGCCAACAGCTGAACCAGTATGAACTCCGCATTGCGAACGCCCTGTGGGGCGAACAGACGTTTCCCTTTCAATCACAGTTTGTGCAGGCCCTCCAACAGGCGTATGGGGCGACCAGCTTTCCGGTCGATTTTCTCCAGGCGCCAGACGCCGCCCGTCTCCACATCAATGCCTGGATAGCGCAGCAGACGAACAACCGGATTCGGAACATGCTCCCGCCGGGCAGCCTGGATCGGACAAGCCGCCTGGTGCTGACAAACGCGATTTACTTCAAGGGCAGTTGGGCGAACCCGTTTCAGAAACAGGCCACCAAGACGGCAGACTTCACACTTTTTGACGGACGCCGGACACCCGTACAGTTGATGAGCGCTCAGCAGCAACGTTTTCGGTATGTGGAACTCATGCCTGACGGAACGGAACGAGAACCGATCCGCATCGACGAAGCCCCCGGCTGGACCCTGCCCCCCAATCCCGATGGCTTTCAGATATTGGAGATGCCGTACCGCGGCAATACGCTGTCAATGCTCATCATCCTGCCTCGCCGGCACGACGCCATACACGAGCTCGAACACCGCCTGACAGCCGAAGCCTTAGCGACTTGGCTGGGACGGCTGTCTGTTCAGGACGTGCACGTCTCTGTGCCCAGGTTCAAAATGGAAACCAGCTACAGTCTTACCAAGACGCTGTCAGCGCTCGGCATGCCGGCCGCCTTTCAGGCGGGCGGATTCACCGGGATGAGTGACGCCCCGCAGGCGTCTCGGCTGGCTCTTTCGCAGGTTGCCCACAAGGCATTCGTCCACGTCGATGAGGAGGGGATCGAAGCCGCGGCAGCGAGCGCAATCATAGTCAGGACAACCTCGATGCGGATCCCGCCACCAACCCCGGTCTTTCGAGCCGACCGTCCCTTTGTCTTTCTGATTCGCGACAATCAGACCGGAACGCTGCTGTTCCTGGGGCGGGTCATGCAGCCACACGACTCATGATGCGCTCATCCGGCTGACCGGCGAGTCCGTGGCAACGGCCGGAAAGGTGTACTCCCGCTCAAGTTGCCCGACAATGTCCTCGACCGCCCGTAGCACGCTCAGTCCGCCGCCCGCTGCCGTGCCCGGGGCAAACCGCGCCTGCTCGCACGCGGCCATGACCTCGGCGACACGCCGTACGCAGTCGGCCGACACCCCGCGCGCCACAACCGTCCCGGGCTCAATCCGGCCCGGCGGCAGGTCGAGCTTGGCCGCCAGGTAGTCTTGCAGGGTACGCGACAGCAGCGCATACAACGCGGCCGAGTCGGACTCGGCGAGCGCCTGCTCGGCCGCCCGCAGCCCGTGGCGGGCCTGCTTGCCAGCCCGTGCAAACCGCGCGTAGCGGGCATCGCCACTCAGACGCCGACGGCGGCGGTCGTACCACACGGCCGCGCCCAACAGGCTCAGCGGCACGACGTGCCACAGCCAGAAAGCCGGGCTGCGATACCACATCTGGCCGGGGCTGTGGAAACGGCCCGGCTCATCCTTGATATACACGATATCCTGACCCAACTGTTCGGTCTGAGCCGGCAGCGTCCCGGCCGGCCCGTCGGGAGCAGGCTGCAACAGGAGACGAATCGGCTGGCTGCTGAGCGTCCGGTATTGGGCTGCCTCGGGATCGAAATAGCTGAAGTGGACGGCTGGAATGGCGTCGAGCGTCTCGTCCTGGGGAATCAGTACCTGTTCAAAGACGGTGGTATCCGGGTCGGGCTGATCCATCTGGGGGCGATAGGTCCGAAAACCCTCGGTGTTGACCAGACTCGGCGGCTGGGCGTCGGTCACCCGGCCGGCGCCGTTCAGCAACATGCGCAGGCTGAGTGGATCACCGACCCGCAGCTGGGTTGGTTCGGCTGTCACGTCCAACTCGAACTGCCCGACCGCTCCGGAAAACGTAGCCGGGCGACCCGCTTCCGGCAGCGGTCGCACGCGCAGGCTGAGCGGCTCGGAGCGTAGCGTCCGGGGCCGGCGCTCCGCCCCAAACAGGGAATCGGAAAAAAACCGGTCAAACAGGTTGAGCGAGGGAGACGGAGTCCGGCGGATCACATTCAGCCGCAGCGAGGCTGGGCCCAGCTCAATCGTGCCCGAGCGCAGGGGCACCAGCGTCGTCCGAAAGCGCAGCACGCGAAACACCCGGTCGCCCACAGTCCGCCGTTGTCTGACCGGTTCTTCAAACGCCTCGAGCGCCACCCCGTCTCCGGGCAGGAGCGGATACTGGGCATCGGCAACCCGCACACCGCCGACATACAGGCTCACCTCAAGCGGCACGCGCTGGTGCAGAAAGACCTCGTGTTCAGGGGTGGTGATCTCAAGCCACACGTCCTTCCCGGTCTGGCCGGGCCGGGCACGCGCCGGCCGGCCGCCACGAATCTCGACCTCGACCGTCTCCGTCTGATACTCCCGCCCCTGGTGTTCGACCCGAAACGGCCCGAGCCTGAAACGGCCCGCCTGGCGCGCCCGCAACGTGTAGCGATGTCGCACCGAGGCGCTGTAGCGATTGTTGACGATCGACATCTGGGTCGAGGGACCAGCATAGCTGGCATCGAAGGCGTCCAGACCGCTCAGCGCGGGCGGCTCGACATCTTGCGTCCCCTGGACCTCAATCACCAGCGTCAGCGACTCTCCCAGCTCGGCCTGGTGGGGGCTGATATCCGCCCGGACCCGGATATTCGCCCAGGCTGGCCAGACCCCCAGGCCGAGCAGCAGGACGGCCAACCCCAGCCCGAGCGCCCGGCCGCCCATTACCAGTCCTCCAGCGGCTCGGCCACAGCGCCGCCCTGAGCCTGACGGATGAATTCCTCGGCGCGCAACTCTTCACTCTTGGCGGTGTCGATCAGCGCCGAGGCTTCTTCCTCCGACATGTCCGACTTGTCCCGCTGCTGCTCGCCGCCACGGCCCGGCTGCCGCTCAGGGGCGGATTCCTGAGGACGTTCGGGTCGGGCTGTGTGTCGATCCTGTTGGCGGTCCTGACCCGCGTCCCGGTCTGGCTGTTGCTCGGCCTGATTGCGACCCTGCCGGTCGGGCGGCGGCTGGTTCTGCGGCGAATTCTGTTGCTGGTTCTGCATCCGCTCCTTGAGCTGTTCGATTTTTTTGGCCACCAGCTCGTAGTTGAACTTGGCGTCCCGGTCGCCGGGATCGAGGCCGAGCGCGCGACGATAGGCGGCCTGCGCTGCGGTGTAGGCCTCAAGTGCGGCCTGGGGCTGGGCGGCTTCTGCGGCGGCTCCGAGCTGATACTGAGTATTGCCCAGATTATAGGCCGTCCGGGCGGTACGAGGCTGGGCGTCGTCCTCGCCCGGCACCCGAGCAAGGGAGGACAGGGCCGCGTCATAGTTGCCGGCTTTGTAATGCGCGGCGCCCATATTGAAGTTGAGCAGAGGAGAGTCCGGGTCGTCGACCAAGACCTGGCCGTAGCGTGTCAGCGCTTCCTCGAACTGCCCGGCGTGAAACAGGCGGTTGCCCTCTGCAATCGCGTCGCGAACCGGGTCGAGCCAAGCGACATTGCCGACCGCCAGCACGCACACCGCCAGGCGGAGCGTGTTCTTCAGACCGAAGGCTTGGGCTGCGTGTCGTCTTGTATCCACCTCATTCTCCTGTGGCAAACCGGCCGCGCCGGGTCGTCTTCGGTCTGAGCGCGGGCAGTACGGTTTCGAGTCCCAGCAGCAGCAGGGCGCCAAGCAACGGCCACTGAAAGCGCTGGTGGAAACGCCGCTCCACGCTGCTGGTCAGGGTCCGGCCTTCGAGACGAGCGATATAGCGGCGGTACACCTCGTCCAGACCCAGACTGTGGCCGGCGGCGTAAATATACGCCCCGCCGGTCGTAATGGCGATGTCCTGCAAGCCGCGGGCCTCAAGACGCGACTTCACGATCCGGCCCTGGCGATCCTTCACAAACGTGGACTGCCCATCCTGGCTGACCACGATCAGCTCGCCCTCTGGGGTGCCGATCCCGACCGGATAAATCCGAATCCCCGTGTCGCGCGCCTGCTGGGCGGCGGCCTCGACCTGGCCCTCGTGGTCTTCACCGTCTGTTACGATCAGCAACACCGCGTCGTCGCCGGAGCGACCCTCAAATGCCTCAATTCCAGTCCGAATTGCGGCTGCCAGCGAGGTTCCGCCCTTGGGAATGATGCCGACCTCGACGGCACGCAGATTTTCGGCAAACGCCCCGTAGTCCAGGGTCAGGGGGCACTGAATAAAGGCCGAGCCGGCAAACGGCACCAGACCCAGCCGGTCGCCGCGCAGCTGCTGGGTCAGCTCCTCAATCGCCAGCTTGGCGCGTTCCAACCGGTTGGGCTTGATATCCTGGGCCAGCATGCTGCGCGAGGTGTCAAGCGCAATGACGATATCCACCCCGCGCCGCTCAATCGTCTCCCAGCTCAAGCCCCACTGCGGGCCGGCCAGGGCGAGCAGCAACAGGCTCACGACCCCCAGCAGCAGACCGGCCCGCCACAGTTGACGACGATTATCCAGACGGGGCGACAGCGCCGGCACCAGGCTGGCCAGCAGGCGCGCCTGGGCAAAACGCAGCAGTGCACGGCGGCGCTGGATGACAGCCCACCACAGGCCCGCGCCGAGCAGCGGCACGAGCGTCAGCAGCCACAGAAGATGTGGGGCACGCCAGCTCATCAGGGCAGCTCCCGCAAGAGGCTGTGCCGCAGGCCGATTTCAAGGCCGAGCAGGGCCAGGGCCGGGACCAGCAGCCAGGGGTAGAGTTCGTCATAGTCGAGGTAGCGGGGCGCGTCGAACGCGGTGCGTTCGAGCTGATCGATCGTCTCGTAGATGTCTCTGAGGCTCCGGGTGTCGGTCGCGCGGAAATACCGGCCGCCGGTCGTATCGGCGATCCGGCTCAGGGTCTGCTCGTCAATATCGACCTGGACCGGGCGGTAGACCAGGTTCCCAAAGGCGTCGCGGGCCGGATACGGCGCCATGCCCTTTGTCCCGGCTCCGATGGTATAGACCTTGATACCGAGCGCCCGGGCAGCCTCGGCTGCGGTCAGGGGAGAGATTTTTCCGGCGTTGTTCTGGCCGTCGGTCAACAGGATCACCACCGCGTTTTTGGCCGAATTCTGGGTCGAGTTCTGGGTCGAGTTCTTGGCAGATGCCTGTTCGAGGCGACCGACTGCGGTGGCCAGGGCCGAGCCGACCGCGGTTCCGTCTTCGATCATGCCGATCCGAGCCCGCTCCAGATTACGCAACAGCCAGCCGTGATCCAGGGTCAGCGGACACTGGGTATACGGCCGGGCGCTGAACAAGACCAGCCCGATCCGGTCGCCCGGCCGCTCGGTCACAAAGTCTCTGACCACCGACTTGACCACATCGAGCCGGCTGGCGCGCCGCCCGTCCAGGCGAAAATCCTCAGACCGCATGCTGCCCGAGATATCGACGCTCAGCACAATATCGATCCCAGCCCCGGTATACCGGCTCTCGGCCTTGCCGAGCTGGGGCCGGGCCAGGGCCAGACTGAGCAGGACCAGGACCAGGCCACGCACGACCGGCACAACCCACCGCCAGCGCTGGCGGCCACCCGTCGGCAGGCCGCGCAGCAGGCTGAGACTGGGGTAGCGCACGGCCGCTCCATAGCCCGCCCGCCAGCGCCAGACAAACAGGAGGGGGATGAGGACCAGCAGGACCAGGGCCCACGGATCATGAAAGCGCATCCGACACCTCGGTCGCGGTCGCCGCAGGGCCATTGTGGGTGTGCTGGTCCTGGGACGGCCGGGTTTCTTCGACAAAACGCCGGGCGGCCCGGTAGGCGGCTTCTCCCTCCTCCGGCCCCGGCCGGTGACGGGCGAATTTCACCAGGTCGGCCTGGGACAGAAACTCGGCCAGCCGCGCTTGCTGTACGGCGCTGAGCTGGTGGTCGCGGGCGGCGGCGGACAGGAATTCTTCGGTCGTCATCTCGGGCGCTCGGAGATTGAGGCCGTTTTCCAGATACTCCCGCACGATGGCGGACAGACTCACGTAATACGTCTCAAAGTGTTGCTTTTCAATCAGCCCCTGGGCGTGCAGTCGGCGTAGGGCTTCCAGGGCGACCTGGGAAGCGGGCGGAGCGGGCGGAGCCACGGCTGGAGCGGGACGCCTGAGGTAGAAAAACAGCCCACCGCCGAGCCCGGCCAGTACCAGCCCGGCGACCGCCACCAGTCCGTACGGCCGCCAATCGAAGGGCAGAGCTTCCGGGGGCTTGATATCGCGTAGCTCCGGGTTCTGGCCGGCCTCGGCCAGCAGGCTGATGACCGTAATCGAGACATCATTGCCGTCGATCCGCTCCCGCTCTCCAGTCTGATGTCGATAGCGGATCGTCGGACCGGGCAGCAGGTGGTGGCCGGTCTCAAACGTCGTCAGCCGAAACCAGCGCCCCGTCACCACCTGGCCGTTTTCGTCCCGGGGCGGCAGCTCGCCAAAATCGAGGACCGTAAAGTCGCCCACCTGCTCGCCCAGCAGCGGGATCTCGACCTCGATATCGGCCGCCGCCGTCACGCTGATGGTGTAGCGAATGGGATCGCCAATCGTCATCTCGGTCCGGTCAACGCTGACGCTGACGGACGGTGCCTCGGTCTGATCGGCCGCAGCCAGGCCGAACGCGGCTCCGCCCCACACGACGAGCAGGCAGAACACGATAGAGAGAAAACGTGTCAACAGTCCGGGCAGGGAAGGACGACACGTTTCCTCTTTCCAGCAGAACCACAGACCCCGACCCGTCCGGGCGCTCGGCTTCACCGGCTGCCCCTCTCCTCGCGCAGGCGAAAGAAGCGCAGCAGCGCCTCAACGTAGGGCCGGTCGGTGCGGACGGCAATTGTATCCATGTCCACCCCGTGCAACAGGCGGGCGCGCTGGCGGCGCGCTTCCTCGGCCTGGCGCGCAAACGCCTGCCGGACGCGCCGACTGCCCGTATCGACCAGCAGCCGCTCGCCGGTCTCGGCATCCTCGAAGACCATCAGCCCGACATCGGGCAGCGTCCATTCGCGCGGATCGTCCAGCACCACCCCGATCACGTCGTGGCGTCGATTGGCGATCTTGAGTGCCAGGCCGGCCCTGGCGTCCAGAAAATCGGAAATCACGAACACCACCCCACGCCGCTTGCTGACCCGGTTGAGCTGTTCGAGTGCGGCGGCGATATTCGTTCCCGTGTGCTGGGCCTGAAAAGACAAGACCTCGCGAATCGCCAGCAGCACGTGGCTGGTGCCTTTCTTGGGCGCCAGGCTCAGGTCGCCCCGGGCACTGAAAATCACCATGCCGACCTTGTCGTTATTGCTAATGGCCGAAAAGGCGGACAGGGTGGCCATCTCGGCCGCCATCTCGCAC
>WTHE01000258.1 GCA_011523315.1 Candidatus Binatota bacterium | reverse complement strand
CATTAAAAAAGATGGCCTTGCCCGAGGTGGCCATGGTCGCCTCGGTGATGGCGGTCGGCTGGCGCAGCCCGCTGCGGACCTTGAGCCGGTACTTGTTCAGAAAGTGAATCGTGTAGTCGATGCCGATGCCGATCACCATCGACGAGGTCAGAGCCCTGCCGACCTCAAGCTCAAGGCCGAGCAGGCCCATCACGCCAAAGCTGAAGATAATCACAATGCCGATGGGGATGACGTTGACCAGGCCGGCAACCACGGAGCGGAACATGAACGCGGTCAGCACGAAGACCGCGCCCAGCGAGACCAGCAGGCTCGACACCTGACCGCTGATGACCAGCTCGCTCAGGTGGTAGGTGAAATACGCGCCGCCGGCAAAACCGATGCGGAAGCCCTGGTCGGTCTCCCAACCGGTAGACGTCGGCGCCAGGTCGAACAGCCGGCGGCCGACCCGCAGCGCCAGGGGCTCGTCGGCGTCGTTATCCCCCTCGGCGCGGCCAAACTCGGCCAGGGCATAGTCCTGGACCTGCCGGACCACGCGGGCGATTTCCTGGCTGCTGTCCTCACGCAGGTACAGGGCCACGTTGGCGTACTGATAGTCGTAGTCGACCACCTCGTCGAAGTCGTCCGGCTCGCCCGAGAAGGAGTACAGCAGCAGGTACTGGGCGACCAGGTCGCGGTTGGTAGGGATGACCTCCATCTCGGGCCGGTCCTCGTTCATGACCCGGTTCATGCGCTTGACGAACTCGGCGATGGACACCGAGCCGCCCACAATCGGGTCCTGCTCGGCTGCGGCCTGCATGCGGTCGAGCTGCTGCAACAGGACGGGGTCCTTGAGCCGGTCGGCCTCGTGGCCCTCGATCACGACGTACAGCGGCACGGTGCCCTGAAACTTGTGGCGCAGGACGCCCTCGGCAACGCGGATGGAGCTGGAGGCGGGAAAAATGCGGATGGCCGAGGCGTCGACCACAATGCGCTGGGTGCCGACCAGACACAGCAGGACAACGATCACGCTCGGCGCCCACACCAGCAGCGGACGCTGGGCCACGCTGCGGCCCAGCCACGACAGGCTCCGGGCCGCCCAGCCGGTGGCGGCCAGATCACCGCTGCGGCTCATCTGGCGGGCCAGGCCGCGGCTGACCTTGACCGGCAGCATGGCCAGCACTGCGGGCAGCAGGGTCAGCGACAAGACCATCGCCACCAGCACCCCGACGGCGGCAAACAGGCCAAAGTCGCGCTGGGGCGGCAGGGGGGCGGTCAGAAACGACAGGAAGCCGGCTGCGGTGGTCAGCGAGGTCAGCATCACCGGCAGCCACATTTCGCTCATCGTGGCCACCACGGCCGTCGGTCCGTCGGTGTCCGGGTGTTCCAGAACCTCGTCATAGTAGCGGCTCAGAATGTGAATCCCGTCCGCCACCCCGATCGCTATCAGGACGACCGGCATCATGGTCGAGATGAAGTACAGCGGAAAGCCGAGGCTGCCCATCAGGCCCAGGGTCCAGATCACCGACCCGACCACCACGGCAAACGGCAGCAGCACGCCGCGCAGGCTGCGATAGGTCAGGTACAGCGTCACCAGCACCACGCCGAGCACCAGCGGCAGAAAGGTGGCCATGTCCTGGCGGCCGTAGCGGCCGACCGTCGTCTCCATGGCCCCGCGGCCGGCCACGTACAGCTGTTCGGGCACCCCGGCGTCGCGCTGGGCCTGGACCATGGCCTCGATGGCGTCATACGCCTCGGCGCGCTGGGCCAGCCCGGCGGCGTTGTCCACCGCCGACTCCAGCTTGGCCATGATCAGCAGCCCGGTGCCGTCGCGCGACACCAGCCAGTCGACGTACATCTCGTTATGAAACAGACTCTCCCGCAGAGCGGCCAGCGCCTCCGGCGTGTCGGGGACGGTCTCCATGAACGGGTTGACCGCCAGGCCGTCGGCCGTGCCGGTGATATTGTCCATGGTCGCCACGCTCGACACGTCTTCGTCGCGCACGGCCTTGATGCCGGGCAGCAGGGCGATCTGTTCCGACAGCTCCTTGACGATGGCCAGGCTGCGCGGGTTGAACACGCCGTTTTCGTCGGGATTGTCGTTCAGCACGCCGACCACGATGTTGTCCCGCATGCCGAAGCGGTCTTCGACCTGCTCCTTGTACATGCTGACCGGGTTGTCGGCCGGCACCATGGCGTCGAGGTCGCTCTCAAAGCGCAGATGGCTGCGCAGCTGCCCCCAGGCCAGGACCGAGATGGCCAGGACCAGGGCGATAATCAGCCAGCGCAGGCGGATCACCCCATGAAAAAAAGCACTCATGCCGATCCCTCCGGCTGGCGGCCGAAGCCGAGGCGCGGCTCCGCGCCCAGGGTCGCAGGCGCTGTCCCGGCGTACACAAAGCGGGGTTTCCAGGTGTTCAGCATCGCCGGCAGGACCGTCATCGACACCAGCAGACAGGCGCTCATGTTGAGCGCCAGCATGGCTCCGAGATAAAAATTGGGCCGAAAGTTGGAAGTCAGAAAGACGAGGAACCCCGCCGTCACAACCAGGGCATTAAAAAAGATGGCTTTGCCCGAGGTCGCCATCGTCGCGGCGGTAATGTCTTCCGGGTCCGTCAGGCCAGCCCGGACTTTAATCCGATATTTATTCAGGAAGTGAATCGTATAATCGATGCCAATCCCGATGACCATGGACGCCGTCAGCGACTTGCCGACCTCCAGCGGAATATTGAGGAGTCCGAGCAGCCCGAAACTGAACACCATCACCATACTGATCGGAATCACATTGATCAGCCCGGCGACCCAGGAGCGAAACATGAACGCGGTCAGGCAAAAGACGGCCACCAGCGAGACGGTCAGGCTGGCCAGCTGCCCGGACACCACCAGTTCGCTGAAACGGCTCGTGAGATAGCCATTCCCGGCGATCCCGAGCCGAAAGCCGCTGTCGGTTTCCCAGCTGATGACGGTCGGCTCGATGCCGGCCAGCCAGCGGCCAAAACGGATGGCGAGCGGGTCGCGTGAGGCGGTATCGGCCGTGCCAGTGTCCCCGGCATGGCCGAATTCACGCACGGCAAAGTCCTGGACCAGACCCACCACCCGTTCGATATCCTGTGTACTGTCCGACCGCAGAAAGATCGTCAGGTTCGCGTGCTGATAGTCATAATCGACGATCTCATCAAAATCGTCCGGGTCGCCAGAGAAGGAGTACAGCAGCAGGTACTGGGCAACGAGGTCTTGCGCGTCTGGAATCACTTCCATCTCGGGCCGGTCCTCGTTCATGACCCGGTTCATGCGTTTGACATACTCGGCCAAGGACAGCGAGCCGCCGACGACAGGGTCTTGTTCGACGAGCGCCTGGAGGCGATCCAGCTTGGACAGCAGCACCGGGTCTTTGAGCAGATCCGGTTGATGGCCTTCAATGGCGATATACAGCGGCAGATTGCCCTGGAAGGTCTGGCCTAACACGCTATCCGCAACCCGGACAGGGCTATTGGGGTCGGCCATCTTGATAAAGGACGTATCCACAAAAACACGCTGCGCGCCAAGCAGACACACCAGCATGACGAAGGCGGCCGAGCCCCACACCACGAGCGGTTTCCGCGCAACGCTGACGCCGACGTGGGAGAGCAGCCTGGCCACCACGCCGGTCGCCGCCAGGTCGCCGCTGCGGCCCATCTGCTCCCGCAAGCCACGGCTGACCTTGGCTGGCAGCAGGCTCAACAGCGCCGGGAAAAAGGTCAGGGAGAAGACCAGGGCGGCCACGACGCCCAGAGCGGTAAAGACGCCAAAATAGCGGATGGGCAGAATGCTGGCGGTCAGAAAGGATAAAAACCCGGCTGCGGTGGTCAGCGAGGTGAACACGACGGGCTGCCACATTTCCCGCATCGCAACGAGCACGGCGTCGGGTGAGGACACACCGGGATGTTCGAGGACTTCGTCGTAATAGCGGCTCAGAATATGAATGCCGTCGGCTACCCCAACGGCCATCAGGACCACCGGCATCATGGTCGAAACGGAATACATCGGCACACCGACCGCCGCCATGATGCCCAGCGTCCAAATCACCGAAACAATGACGACGGCCAGCGGCAGCAGGACGCCGCGCAGGCTCCGGTAGGTAAAAAACAGCGTGCCGAGAACGATCACGATGATCAGCGGCATGAACATTTCCATATCGCGCCGCATGCCTTCTTCGAATGTGACCTCCATCGCTCCTTGGCCGGCGATGTGAAATTCTTCTGGAGCGCCGGCCGCTTTTTGGGCGGCAACCATGTCTCGGATGGTATTGTAGATGGCCATCCGTCTGGCCGTGCCCTCGGCGGTCCCGCCGCCCGGCTCCATTTTGGCCACAATGAGCAGGCCGGTGGCGTCCTGGGAGACGATCCAGTTGACGAACATCGAGTTGTGAAACAGGGCCTGCTTCAGGGCGTCGAGGGACTCGGGCGAGTGCGGGACTGTTTCCATGAAGGGATCGACGGCCATGCCGTCCGCCGTCCCGGTAATATTATCGAGCGTGGACACGCTGGCCACGTCTTCGGCGCGGATGGCCTTGATGCCGGGTAAGAGGGCAATCTTTTCGGAGAAGTCTTTGATCGTGGCCAGCGTCCGGGGGTTGAAGACGCCGTTTTCGGCCGGATTGTTGTTGAGCACCCCGACAATGATCAAGTCGCGGATACCGAAGCGCTCCTCGACCAGATCGTTATAGCTCATGACCGGATCGTTTTTGGGAATAAACGCGTCGGCGTCGCCCTCAAAGCGGAGCGACTGCAACTGCATCCAGGCCAGGCCGGTGCAGGCCAGGATCAGGACAATGACCAGATACCGAAAACGGATAATGGCGCGGAAAAAGGTCTCCATGCGCGACGCTCTCCCTCAGTCGGCGGCGACTGGCACGGCGGCCGGGGCTACCTCCCGGCCGTACACGAAGCGGGGCTTGAAGGTGTTCAAGACCACCGGCAGGACGGTCATCGACACCAGCAGACACGCGCTCATGTTCAGCACCAGCATGGCGCCCAGGTAAAAATTGGGCGTAAAACTCGAGGTCAGAAACACGGCGAAGCCGCCGATGACCACCACTGCGTTAAAGAAGATGGCCTTGCCCGAGGTGGCCATGGTGGTGGCGGTGATCTGCTCCGGGTCGCGTAAGCCGCTGTGCACCTTGAGCCGGTATTTATTGAGAAAGTGGATCGTGTAGTCGATGCCGATGCCGATGACCATGGAGGCGGTCAGCGACTTGCCGACCTCCAGCGGAATGCCCAGCAGCCCCATCAACCCAAAGCTGAAGACGATGACCAGGCTGATCGGGATGATGTTGATCAAGCCGGCCACAAAGGAGCGGAACATGAACGCGGTCAGCAGAAACACCCCGACCAGCGAGGTTGCCAGGCTCGACAGCTGACCGGCCACCACCAGCTCATTGAAGCGGATCGTCAGATAGGCGGCCCCGGCAAAGCCGAGTCGAAAGCCGCTGTTGGTGTCCCAGCCGGTGATGGTCGGCTCGATATTGCCCAGCCAGCGCCCAAAGCGCAGAAACAGCATATCGCGCCAGCCGGCGTCGGTGCCGTCGTGCTGCTCACTGCGGCCGAACTCGTGGACGGCAAAGTCCTGAATCCGGTTAATGACCCGCTGAATATCCCGCGTTCCGTCGGAGCGCAGATAAAAGGTCACGTTGGCGTGCTGATAGTCGTAGTCGACGACCTCATCAAAATCGTCCGGGTCGCCGGAAAAGGAGTACAGCAGCAGATACTGGGCGACCAGATCGCGCGAGGTCGGCACGACCTCCATCTCCGGTCGGTCCTCGTTCATGACCCGGTTCATGCGCTTGATGAACTCGGCCAGCGACAGCGAACCGCCGACCATCGGATCTTTTTCACCCTCGGCCTGCATGTTATCGAGCTGCTGGAGCAGCTGCGGGTTCTTGAGCACGTCCGGCTCATGGCCCTCAATCGCCACATAGATCGGCAGCGTGCCCTGAAAGCGCTCGCGCAACACCTCGTCGGCAATCCGCACCGGGCTCTCGGGGTGAAAGACCTGGATCCAGGAGCTATCAACCACAATCTGGCGCACGCCGACCACGCACAGAACGGTGATTACACACGCCGGCACCCACACCGACAGCGGTCGGCGGGCCACCCCGCGGCCCAGCTGCGACAGCGTGCGGGCCGCCCAGCCGGTAGCCGTCAGGTCGCCGCCGCGACCGATCTGGTTGCGCAGGCCGGCGCTGACCTTGGCCGGCAGCATGCTCAGCACGGCCGGAAAAAACGTCAGCGAAAACACCATGGCGGCCAGCACGCCGATGGCGGTAAACAGCCCGAAGTAGCGAATCGGCACCATGGCGGCGGTCAGAAACGACAGAAAGCCGACCGCGGTGGTCAGCGAGGTAAAGACCACCGGCTGCCACATTTCGCCCATCGCTACCAGCACCGCCTGGTGGGGCGACACCTCGGGATGTTGCAGGACTTCGTCGTAATAACGGCTCAGGATATGAATGCCGGCCGCCACGCCGATCGCCATCAGGATGACCGGCATCATGGTCGAGATGAAGTACATCGGGACGCCGACCGAGGCCATGATGCCCAGGGTCCAGATGATCGACACCATCACCACCGCCAGCGGCAGCAGCACGCCGCGCAGGCTGCGATAGGTCAGGTACAGGATGACGACCACAATCAGCAGGACCAGCGGCATGAACGTCTGGAGGTCGCTCTGCGCCTGCTCGGAGAAGGTCACCTCCATGGCCCCACGGCCGGCCACGTAGAACTGCTCGGGCGTACCGGCCTGTTCCCGCTCGGCGATCATCTCGCGGATTGTGCGGTAGATGGTCGCCCGCCGCCGCACGCCCTCCAGGGTGCCCTCGGACGATTCCATCTTGGCCATGATCAGCAGCCCGGTGCTGTCCCGCGACACGATCCAGTCGACATACATGCTGTTGCCGAACAGGCTGTCCTTGAGATCCCGCAGCTCGGCCCGGGTCTGGGGCACGCTTTCCATGAACGGATCGACCGCCATGCCGTCGCTGGTGCCGGTGATGTTGTCCATGGTCGCCACGCTGGCCACGTCTTCGTCGCGCACGGCTTTGATGCCGGGCAGCAGGGCGATTTTCTCGGAGAACTCTTTGGCAATGGCCAGGGTGCGCGGGTTGAACACCCCGTTTTCGTCGGGATTGTCGTTCAGCACCCCGACAATGATCAAATCCCGCATGCCAAAGCGGTTTTCGACCATATCGTTATAGTGCTGAACCGGATCGTCGGGCGGCACCATGGCCTCGGCATCGCTCTCAAAACGCAGCTGGCCCAGCTGAACAAAGGCCAGGCCGGTACAGGCCAGGACCAGGGCGATGACCAGCCAGCGAAAACGGATAATGCCTCGAAAAAAAGCGTCCATCGCAGCGTGCTCCTAGTGTTTCTTTTTACCTTTGGAGACAGGCGGCCGATCAGTCCGCAGCAGGGCCAGGACCAGCTCGGCCAGCTGGGTCAACACCTCGGGGCCGGAAAAACCCGGCGTAATGCGGTCCATCAGCCGGTTGGCGCGCAGGGCGTGGATGATGATGCCGACAATCACAAACGGCGTGGCGCCGGACGGCAGGGGTTTGAAGATACCCCGGTCTATGCCCTCGGTGGTAATTGCTTCCATGGCCACATGGGCGCGCGAAAACCAGCGCTCGGCCAGGGTATGGGCGGCCGGGCTGTGGTCGTCAATGGCCCGCTGCACCAGCCGAAAGCCCTGCGGATCGATCCGGTAGCGGTCCAGGAAGACCTGAACGACATCCCGAATCTTCTGCTCGGGATCGCCCCCACCGGCCGCCACCGCCTCGATCCGGGTCACGACTGTGGCAGCCTCCTTTTCCAGCAGCGACAGATAGAGCGCTTCCTTGCTCTGGTAGTAGTGGTAGATGAGCGCCTTGGTCACCCCGGTCTGCTCGGCAATCTCGCGGATCGGCGTGCCGTCATAGCCGCGCTCGGCAAACAGGGTCTCGGCGACCTGGTCGATCTTGGCCCGATAGTCGGGCGAGTCAACGGTTTTGACCGGACGTGCCATGCTGCGAACAAGAATTAACCGACCGTTCAGTTAAGTCAAG
>WTHE01000533.1:1979-8068 GCA_011523315.1 Candidatus Binatota bacterium | reverse complement strand
TTGGGGCGCTTGGTGTCCGTCTCACCGTCGCCCCGAAAGCGGCGTGACGCTGCGCCCATCACACCGAGCGACGGAGATGAACACCGCGTTACGGGCCTTCAAAGAAGCCGCCGGCTAATTGGGGTTCGGAGAGCATCGACCGCGTCGTGGATCGCCCCTATCGGCATTGGGAACTACAGACCGCAGACTGGGCTTTCTCATGACAGCGATAGAAACAAAATATTTGGCGAAGATTGCCGAGGCAACGCCGCGCGCCGCGCGCTTGGCATTTCGTGGTCATAAGGACAGCACCTGGAAGGTCCATTCAGGTGCAACGCGGCGCCTCCTTCAGGAACTCCGCCAGGAACCCCGCGGTGAGGAACCCAACAATGATGAGCGTTCCCACACATTCGGTCGCCTGTACCTCTCATATCACCGGACTGTTTTAGTTGACGCGGCGCGAAACCACGGATTTGACACGAGCGGAGGGCCGAGCGAGTCCGATTTGCAGCTCCTTGGGAAACTCCAACATCTCGGTGCCGCAACGGGACTAATAGACTTCACATGGGACTCCCTGGTTGCTTTGTGGTTTGCTACCGAGATTCAGATTCGGGACGGCAAGCAATATGCTGGTAAGGTCGTTGTAGTAAATCTGAACGACACCACGAGTTTTCAAAGGGGCGTGTTGCTTAAAGACGACCAGACAGTATCCAAGATGTTCCCATTGGTGTCCGGACCCAATGACCGACAGTTCTACTGGGAGCCGCAATTTCCCAGCGACGCGAGCAATCGGGTACTTCGGCAACGAAGTGTGTTCGTCATCGGAAAGGCAACAGGCCCCGAGTTGCCAGCCTCGAGTGTTTTGGCCGAGGTCGAAATAGCAGCAGAAGATAAACCGGCTCTTCGGAGAGAACTTGAGACCTTATTCGGAGTAAGTGAGCAGTCGCTATTTCCAGACGTGCACGGGTTTGCGAGGGCAAATTCCCAAGAGTCGGCGATTTCGCGCTTGGACGAACCTGACTACTTCGAATATCAAGGCAGTGAATTGTACCAGAGGTCCGAATATGAGAGAGCGATTCTGGCTTATGGCGAGTGCATAAGGCTCGATCCCGAGCGGTGGATGGCGCACTTCCTCCGCGGGAACGCGAACTCGGAGAGCAGGAATTACCGAGACGCAAAGATCGACTATGATAGCGCGCTGCAGTTGATTAAGTCAGCCGGCACGTCAGGCAATCCAGCGATCAGTGCGCTGCATCAATTTTATGTATTTGCAGCAGCCTTTAATCGAGGGAACACGAACTACATTCTGGGAAATTACGAAGAGGCGTGTAACGACTACGGACTCGCGCTTCAGGCACGGAACGATCCGAGAAAAGGTGTCGTGTTGTACAATCGGGCTAATGCAAAGGCGAAGCTGGAACAATTCGATGCAGCTCTGGATGATTACGACGCAGCTATCCAGAATAATCTTCAATATGCTCGGTTCAATAAGGGAAACGTGTTGGTAGCGTTGGGCCGATATGAAGAGGCCAGGCAATGCTTTTTGGACGAGCGGCGTATTCACAGTTTTGAGAAAGCGGATAACAACATCGCGATAATGGCTAGCGTTCTTGGGCGCATTGGAGAGCGACAGTCTGTTGTGACTGTTTACCGAGCGGAAGGCTCAATAGTAAGCGGTATGCCGGAAGTTATGATATTCGAAAATGAGTCGGAAAAGAAGAGGTTGGAGAGCGATCCGACGGGAAGCAGGAAGACCCAAGGCAAAGGAACTACTTTCCTCTGCACGGGAAGCGCTGGAAACGTAGGGAACTTCGGCGGTGAAGGCACAGAGGGCGGCAGCGGTTCTGCTGGAGAGAAGGGATTTTGTCTCAGGGTAACATGGTGATCGAGCTGAGCCGGACCAAATCTTGGCGGATTGGTTCAATTCGGCCACACCCCACGCTCTATCATCCCCAGCACCATCGCACCGACCAGCACTTTGCGACGCGTCTCGCGTTGCTGAGAGGCGCTGCTTCCACCCACAAGTCCCGCGCTAAACATTCTTCGGCCAGACCGGCCCTTTTGCCCAAAATTCTTCCGTCGCGCCTCGCCAGCCTCAACCCATAAGTCCCTGATTTTCCTACACCGCATCTCGGCCGCGCAGCCGTCTACGGCTGATAACGCCCAAGGTGTCAAGCGTGGGCCGGCGCAAGCCCGGCTGGCCATGCTTACGACCGCTGCGCCCTGCGCCGCGCGGTCGCCTGGGCGTCGATCTGCATCGTCGTTGGATCGATCACCACGCCGTAGTCTTTTTCGGCCATGGCAAGGGTGATGAAGTCGTCCAGCACGTCGTTCAGCACCCGCTCCGGGTCGCGCTCGAACGGATCGCCGTAGCTGCCGCTGTTGGCCGTCTTGATCTGTAGCAGCTCGTTGGCCTGCATCGGATAGCCGGTGACTTTGCTGTACAGACGCTGCTCGCCCTCGACCCCGGGGTTCTTGATCATTGACGCCTGACAGCCGTCCCGGCCCTCGAAGATGCCCTTGGGCGGATCGAAATGCCGCTCGGCCTCCGAGGACAGATAGCCGGGTACCAGAAAGCGATTTTCCCGGACAATCCCGACCCCGCCGCGCCACTTGCCCGGCGCGACCGGCTCTTCGCGCAGCTCATAGCGCTCGTTGCGCATGGGAAAGCGCAGGTCAAGCTCTTCGACCGGATTATTGCGGGTGTTTTCGATCAGGCAGGCAATCGAGTCGAGGCCGTCCTTGCCGTGTCGGCCGCCCCAGTTGCCCTCGTTGACCTCCAGATAGACCCAGTACTGGCCTTTGTCTTCCTGAAAGCCGCTGTAGCTCAGAAAATGGACGTGAGCCGCATTGCCGGCACACACCTTGTCCGGCACGGCCTGGGCCAGGGCCAGGTTCACCCCGTCGGCCAGATACTGAACCTGGTTGAAGCGGCTGAAACAGGCGCGCGGAAAGCGCGGATTGAAGATCGTGCCTTCCGGCGCAATGACCTTGATCGGTCGAAAGATGCCCTCGTTCTGGGGTACGGCATCTGGAAACGTGGCTTCGTCGAGCAGAATGCTGCGCACGATGACATACGAGGCGACCAGGGTGCTGCCCTCATACGGGACGTTGTAGCCGGTCGGGACTTCCGGGCTGGAGCCGGTCAGATCAATCGTCAGGTCGCTGCCCTCGACCTTGACGCTGACGCACACGGCCAGCGGCTGGTCACGGTTGCGCCCGTCATCGTCCAGATACTGGGTCGGGGCGGTGTACTCGCCGTCGGGGATTTTTTCAATCTCGGCCCGCAGCATGCGCTCGGAGTAGTCCATCAGCTCATGGGCGGTACCCAGCACCGTCTCCACGCCGTACTTTTCGACCAGATTGAGGAAACGCTCGCGCCCCAGCTGGCAGGCCGCAATCATCGACTCGATATCGCCGGTATTCATCTCCGGGGTGCGGACGTTATCCAGGAAGAACTGCCACAGATCCTCGTTTTTGACCCCGGCGTTGTACAGCTTGATGCCGTTGAACAGCCGCGACTCGGCCCACACGTCAACCACATCCACATTCAGGCCCGGCGCCGCGCCGCCCATGTCCAGCAGGTGGGCCGTGACCGCCGCAAAACCGATCAGGCGGCCGTCCCAGAACACCGGCACGGCCACGGCCAGGTCGGGGGTGTGGGTCGAGCCGTGGTAGGGATGGTTGTGCAGGATCACGTCGCCGTCGTTGATATTGCCGTCCAGGCGTTTGAGAAAGCCCCGGATATAGGCCGGCAGCGAGCCGACGTGCATGGGCGAGGTATCGCTCTCGCAGATCTCGTCGCCCTCGGCGTCGTACAGCCCGGCACCGAGGTCTTCGGACTCGCGGATGATACTGGAGTACGACATCCGGTACAGGACGTGGGCCATCTCCTTGGCTGCGGCCGTGAATGCGCCGCTCAGGACGCGCAGGGTAATGGGATCAATCGTCCGAGTGGTGTCGTTGCTACCGTTAGTGTCTGTCTGTGACATACGCCTGTCTCCTTATCGACACTCAATCAGAATGGTCCCGTACCGATCAACCTCGGCGGTCAGACCGGGGTTGATGACGACCGTACTGTCGAGCTGTTCTATGATGGCCGGGCCGCTGATGCGGTTGCCGGCCTTGAGCAGGTCTCGCCGGTAAAACGCGCTGGCCAGCCGGACCGGTTTGCCGTCCTGGCTGAACACCACCTCGTGGCTGGCGGTCAGCGCGTCTGCCGGCGAGGCATCGCCGGCCGGCAGCTGGGTGAGCCGCAGCTCGGGCATCAGCCCCACGCCCTGGACCCGGATGTTCACAATCTGGATGTCGCTGTCCGGGAAGCGGCGCACGTATTCACGCTCGTGAGCCTGATGAAACGCCTCGGCGGCCCGCTCCTGCCAGGCCTGGTCAATGGGTCCGGCCGGCAGCTCGACCCGCAGCTCATAGCCCTGGCCGATATAGCGGCAGTCGGCAATGCGACGCAGCAGGGTGTGTGCGGGGTCGAGCCGGTCGGCCTGCAAGCGCTCGGTCGCCTGTCGCTCCAGGCCGGCAAAGTCGGCGCCCAGCCTGTCGCGGTCCAGGCTGGAGAACAGCTGCATCTCGGTGCTGACGAACTCGTACACGATGTCGGTGGCCAGCAGGCCCAGGGCCGAGGTAATGCCCGGATAGCGCGGCACCAGGACCTGCGGAATCCCCAGCTCCTGGGCGATATCACAGGCAAACAGCGGCCCGGCGCCGCCGGCCGCCACCAGCGCGAAATCGCGCGGGTCGTAGCCTTTGCGCACGCTGCTGATCTCAATGCCCTCGACCATGCCGTGGGTCAGAATCCGCGCCACGCCCAGCGCGGCCTGCTCCAGGTCCGTCCCCAGGGGGCGGCACAGCTGGCGTTCGATGGCGTCTTCGGCCAGCCGTTTGTGGAGCGGAACCCGACCGCCCAGGAAGCTCTCGGGCCGCAGCCGGCCGAGCACGACCAGGGCGTCGGTAGCGGTCGGCTGGTCGCCGCCCCGCCCGTAGCACGCCGGCCCGGGTTCGGCGCCCGCGCTTTTGGGCCCGACCCGGAACATGCCGCCCGCGTCAATATAGGCCAGACTGCCGCCCCCGGCTCCGATGGCGTCAATTTCGACCATGGGGATCATGGCGTGATAGCCCCCGACCTGGGTGTCGAGCAGGTGCTTCATGCGCGTCTGGCCGTCCGGCGCCACGCCGATATCGGCCGAGGTGCCGCCCACATCCAGGGTGATGACGCTCGGCGAACCGGCCGTTCTGCCGGTCCAAATCCCGCCGATCAGGCCGGCTACCGGTCCCGACATCAGCAGGTTCACCGGCCGTTGCATCGCCCCCTGGGGCGTGGCCACGCCGCCCACCGAGGTCATCAGGTGCAGCCCGCCACGCATGCCTTTTGCGCTCACCGCGCGGTCAAGGCGCTCGATGTACTGGCTGACCTTGGGACCGATCGCCGCGTTCAGACACACCGTGCTGAAGCCTTCGTACTCGCGGTACTGGGGCAGCACCTCGTGCCGGACGGACAGATAGGCGTCGGGAAACTCTTCCTGGACAATTTCCCTGGCGCGTTGCTCGTGGCGCGGGTTCAGAAACGAAAACAGAAAACAGATGGCGACCGCTTCGACCCCCTCGGCCTTCATCATCCGCACCGCCTCACGCACCTCGTCCTCGTTGAGCGGGCTGAGCACTTCGCCGTCCGGGGCAATGACCCGCTCGCTGATCGGACGCCGATAGCGTCGCCGCACCAGCGGGTGCTGCTGCCACGGCACGTCCTGGTACAGGCTGAAGGACAGGGGACGTTTATGGCGGGCGATGTGCAGAATGTCGCGGTAGCCCTTGGTCGTCAGCATGCCGACCTTGGCGCCGTTGTGTTCCAGCACGATATTGGTGGCGACCGTTGTGCCGTGGAACAGGTGGTCAAGGTCCGCCGGCTCAACCCCGGCCCGTTCGCACACGGCGTCCAGCCCCAGCAGGGTGGCCTCGGCCGGGTCGGACGGAGTACTGGGCAGCTTATGGATCACTACCTGGCCCTGGTCTTCGTCCACATACATCAGGTCGGTGAAGGTTCCGCCGACATCAATGCCAACACGTTTCATGCCCAGCCTTCTTTCTGGCGCTCTTGCTCG
>WTHE01000533.1:0-1879 GCA_011523315.1 Candidatus Binatota bacterium | reverse complement strand
CTGCGGCTCGCCTCAGTCCTGAGCCGGATGCGGAATGACATCCTTGAGCGCCGCCTTGCCAGTCTCGGATACCATCACAACGGCCAGGCCGCCACTCCGAAGATCATCCTCCAGTTGCACCGCTGTGTCTTTCGGGGCAAAGAACGCTTCAAGCCCGTACCTGACGCGGTACAGTGGAGTATTGTGGGTAATCCGGCCGCGCAGAAAGACACCGTCCGCCGGCCGGTCGAGAGACGCCCCGGCAAACTCGTACACATTTCCTTCGCCCTGTCGGAGGCTCACGTACACGACCTCGCCGACGCGGAGGCGTCGTGTCAGCTCGCCCAGCGCGTCCTTGGGCAGGGTGCTGAAGGCATAGTTCAGGCGGGCGTAGTTGCCGCGAAACAGCGAGCGGGGATCAACCGGAATCGTTGTGACGTGGATTTCCCTGCCGGTCCACAGAGGCGTGGCGGCATTGACGACCATGCCGAGCAGGACGACAACCTGCAGGGCGATGGTGGCGCATAGAGCGGCGGTGATATAGGGGCGCGTCACGCTTGGCCTTCCTGTGTCTGGCGCACTTTCCAGTACCGCGCCGCTCCCAGCAACACCAGGGCCAGCACCAGGAACAGCAGCGCGGCGCCGATGTAGTCGCCGATCAAGTCCACATAGCGCAGGAAGGCGGTCAGCAGAATCACCCCGACCCCCAGCGAGAAGTAGTGCGAGACGCCACGCAGCGTGCCCTGAACGATCAGCCAGGTGCCCGCCCCGACAAGGGCGATATTGCCGAGGAGCTGGAGATACACCGCACTGTCCGCATCCTCGATCAGCATCACCGCGAGCATGGCGGCGGCGCTCAGCAGGCTCAGGGTGAGGAGCGAGGGCAGCCGTGCGGTCTTGGTCCCCAGCCACACGGCGCCTGCCAGCAAGGCACCGACAACGACCCACATTGACCCCAGGTTGTTCCAGTCGGCCTCGATCAAACCGGCCCACGGCGCCTCAAAGCTCAGCACGAGCAGGCCGAGGAGACCCAAGCGCAGGGTCCACACCGACAGCACCGCACCATAGTCCTTGGCCTTGGCCGCGTCTCTGGCCTGCAAATAATGGCTGACGGCGTGGGCAAGAATGAACAGCGCCCCGCCGACAAAGACGTGCTCGGCCGCCGGCTCCAGTCGTCCAGAGCTGTCTGCCCACAGGACAGACAACGCGGCTTCGATCCAGAAGAAGAGACTGACGACAGCGGTCAGAAACAAGGTTATGCTCGGTCGGCCCCTGACCAGGACGTACAGCTGGGCGGCCACAAACAGGGGAAACGACGCGCCGAAGAAGCCCAGCGCGTATTCCATGAAAAACCACACCAGGGCCAGCCAGGCGCTCAGCAGCGTGAGCCAGGGATGACACAGCACGACGCCGAACGGCAGCCCGCCGAGCGCCCACCAGAACACCCCGTCGGGCATATGCTCGCCCAGATGATAGATCTGCGCGATCAGGATGATGGACGCGCCGTAGAACAGGCTGCCCAGGATGAACAGGCCCGCAGCCTGCGAGGCGCTGCCCGACAGGTGGAGCCGCAGCGCGAGGCCGTGGGTGCCGACGGTCAGGGCGAGCAAGCCCGCCATCCGCAGCCCACGCGGGATCGTGTCCCAGTTCGCTCCGATCACCGTGATCAGGGCCAGCCCGATGAAGACGCAGCCCAGGACGACCAGCAGACTGTAGGCCGTCGAACGGGCGAGGATGGTGGTGTAGTCAACGCCGTACAGCCGGCAGATCGCTTGGGCCTGGTCAACCGAGATCAGCTCCCGGTCAACCCAGGTCGATATCTCCTTGGCCAGGTCTTTCTTGAGCAGGCGGATCAGTCGCACGCCCGTCAGCATATCAGGACCGAGCGCGCCGGTGCCAG
>WTHE01000027.1:2543-8082 GCA_011523315.1 Candidatus Binatota bacterium | reverse complement strand
GCTGGATGCCGGATCAAGTCCGGCATGACGAGAGCGGAACGGCAGGGCTACAGCCCAACGTGAAACGCTCCAGGCGCCCGACTGCGCCGGGGCTCTGAGATTATCCGTGTGTAATTTTACGTGTGGAGAATGACACAATGGCGACGAAGTTGGCGATAGACTCGGCCCTCCTGAATAAGGCATTGGAAGTTGGTGGCGAGAAAACGAAGAAGGCGACCGTCACCAGAGCCTTGCGGGAATTCATTGCTCGGCGAGAGCAGGAACGCTTACTCGACTTGTTCGGGAAGTTCGACTGGGACGACGAGTACGACTACAAGCGCGAACGGACCCGCAGGTGACGCTCCGTAGCTGTTTGGCGAAGCCGGAAAAACAAAAGGGCTCTGGATTTCCAGAGCCCCCTTGTCGATCAGGTAAGTCCCGATCCTTTGTCTGAGAGGATGCTCTCAAAGGGATCGAAGGGTCAAGACAAATGCGGCAGTGTCTCAGTTTCACATCGTCCTTCTGTCTGTGGCGCGTCCCCCTCCCTGGCCCTCCCCTCAAGGGGGAGGGAATGGTTGCTCCCTCTCCCCTGGAGGGAGAGGGCCGGGGTGAGGGGGAATCTCAAAGCGAGCCGCTACCACAAGCGCGAATGGATGCGTCGCTAATGCTGTGCGTGAACACCGCATTAGCGGCGCCCCTCGCTTCATCTGCGGTACGTTTATGAGCTTCGACGCTACCGAAAAATGCCAGCCCCAAATCCCGGCCCTGCAACTCCTCGTAGCGCTGGGCTTCAGGCCGCTGTCCGGGGCCGAGGCGCTGGCCCTGCGCGGCGGGCGGCTGCGCAACGTCGTTCTCGACGAGGTGCTGACCGAGCAGCTGCTGAGGCTCAACCGGTTCACCCATCGCGGCCGCGAGTATGCCTTCGATCTCGAAGACGCCCATGAGGCGATACGCCGCCTGAAGCCCACCCCCGACCGGCTCAAGGGCCTGCGCGGCACCAATCAGGACATCTACGATACGCTCGTGCTCGGCACGACCATCACCAAGACTATTGACGGGGACTCCAAGTCGTACTCGTTCCGCTACGTCGATTGGGACACGCCGGATAACAACGTCTATCACGTGACCGCAGAGATGGCGGTCGAGCGAACCGGCAGCACCCAGACCCGCCGCTGCGATATCGTCGCCTTCGTCAACGGCATCCCCTTCGTCGTCGTCGAAAACAAACGGCCGGCCGAAGATTTGAAGAAGGCCGACAGCCAGCTGATCGGCTACCAGGGCGAGGACAACATCCCGCAGCTCTTCCACTCCGCCCAGCTGCTGCTGAGCCTGAACCGGCGCGAAGCGCGCTACGCAACGGTCGGCACGCCGCGCAAGTTCTGGCAGGTGTGGCGCGAGGAGGAGGACGACGGGCAGCTGGCCGCGCTGGCCGCAGCCGCGCCGAACGCGGCCGAACGGGCGGCCCTGGTCGGCGCGCTTGAGGACGACACACCATCGGCTGAGCGGCCGCCGGTCCGCTTGCAGGGCTTGATCGACCGGCCGCTGGCGGTGGCCGAAGCCCAGGCCGTGTATGCGGGCGGGCTGGCCGACGCGCGGGCGCATTTCGAGGCGCTGGCGGCCGAGGGCGGACGCGCAATCACGGCTCAGGACCGCGCCATCTTCGCCCTGTGCCGGCCCGCACGCCTGCTCGATCTGGTGCGGCGCTTCACCGTGTTTGACGCCGGCGTGCGCAAGATCGCCCGTCACCAGCAGTTCTTCGCCGTTTGCAGGGCCATAGAGTGGGTCCAGCAGTTCGACACCGACGGCCGCCGCAGGGGCGGGGTCATCTGGCACACCCAGGGCTCGGGCAAGTCGCTGAGCATGGTCATGCTGGGCCGTGCCCTGGCGCTCGACCAGGACATCCCCAACCCGCGCATCGTCATCGTGACCGACCGCGACGACCTCGACCGGCAGATCCGGGACACCTTCCGGTCGTGCGAAATGGAGCCGGTCCGGGCGACCAGCGGCGCGCATCTGCTCAAGCTGATCCGTAACAAGGCGGCGCTGGTCACCACCATCATCAATAAATTCGACATTGCGGCGCGGAGCGGCGCGGCGGCCGACCCGGACCCCAACATCTTCGTGCTGGTGGACGAGAGCCACCGCAGCCAGACCGGCCGCTACGGCGGGCACGGCGAGCTGGCCATGAAGATGCGGCGCATCCTGCCCAGGGCCTGCTACCTCGGCTTTACCGGCACACCGCTGCTGCAAAAGGACAAGAACACCCTGTCCACCTTCGGCGGGCTCATCGACACCTACGCCATAGACGAGGCGGTTGCCGACGAAGCCGTGGTGCCGCTGCTGTACGAGGGCCGGATCGTCGAACAGCGCATCACCCCGGATATGATCGACCGCTGGTTCGACACGCTCAGCCGGGGGCTGAACGAACGCCAGCGGGCCGACCTCAAGCGCAAGTTCTCGCGCATGGACGCCCTGGCCAAGACCGATCAGGCGATTCGGGCCAAGGCGCTCGATATCTCCGAGCACTTCCGGCGCTATTGGCAGGCGAGCGGCTTCAAGGCCCAGCTCGTCGCCCCGTCCAAGGCGGCGGCCGTGCGCTTCAAGACGGCGCTCGACGCGACCGGCCAGGTGAGCAGCGCCGTCGTCATTTCGCCGCCCGACGACAGCGAGGGCAACGAAGAGGTCGATTCGACATCCCAAGACCTCGTCGGCACGTTCTGGACGCGGATGATGGCGGAGTACGGGACGGAGGGCGAGTATAACCGCCAGATCATTGACGCCTTCAAGGGGCCGGGCGAGCCGGAAATCCTCATCGTCGTGTCCAAGCTGCTGACCGGGTTTGACGCGCCCCGCAACGCGGTGCTGTACGTGTGCAAGTCGCTGCGCGAACACACCCTGCTGCAAGCCATCGCGCGGATGAACCGGCTGTACGAGGAGGACGGGGTTGAGAAGCAGTTCGGTTTCATCATCGACTACGAGGGGCTGCTCGGCGAGCTGGACAAGGCGCTCTCCACCTATACCGCCTTCCAGGGTTTTGACGCGGCGGACCTGACCGGGACGCTGCACGACGTGCGGGAGCAGATCCGCAGGCTGCCCCAGCTTCACGATCAGCTGTGGGACCTCTTCCGGCCGGTCAGGAACAGGCGGGACATGGAGCAGTTCCTGGCCGACGAGGCCGTCCGTCAGGACTTTTACGAGCGGCTGCGCGCCTTCGGCCGCTGTCTGCACATTGCGCTCTCGTCGCACAAGGTGCTTGACGTGTTCGACCAGATGCGGCTCGACACGCTCAAGCGCGACTGGCAGCGGTTCTCGGAACTGCGCCACGCGGTCCGCCTGCGCTATCAGGAGACGGTCGATGTCAAGGAGTTCGAGCCCACAATACAGCGGCTGCTCGACGAGCAGGTGGTCGCCGGGCCGGCCGAGACCATCATCGAAGCCGTCAATATCAACGACCCCGAGGCGCTGGACGCGATTGTTGGCGAGAAAGGTAATCGTGATGGCATCTTGGATATCATGTTGTTATCACGATTACCTTTGACAGGCATTTCCGACGCCTCCAAGGCCGACCGCATCGCCAGCGCCACGCGGCGGACCCTCACCGAGCGGCTGGACGAGGACCCGAGTTTCTACCGACGCTTCTCGGAGTTGCTGGAGGAAACGATCCGCGACTACCGCGCCAGACGGCTGTCGGAGCGCGACTATCTCAACCGGGTGCTGGAGCTGACCGCCAAGGTCGCCCGCAAGGACCGGGGCCGCGACGTGCCCGAGCCGGTCAGAGGCAACGACGACGGGCAGGCGTTTTTCGGCATTCTCGACGGAGCGCTGGTCCGCGCCGACGGCCAGCCGCTCGACAGGGGCGAGGTCGCCACTATCGCCCTGGCCATCATTGATATCGTCAAGGCCCACCACATCGTTGACATGTGGTCCAACGCCGTCGCTCAGAACAGCCTGCGCAACGCCATCGACGACTACTTTTTCGATGTGCTGAGGGATGAGAAAGGCGTCGCGCTGTCGGACGAGGTTCTGGATGAGCTGGAGGCCGAGATCGTGAAGCTGGCCAGGGCGAGGTTTCCCGGATGAGGGCGGAGCGGCATCGGGTGCGCTACGGCGCGCAGACGATTGAGTTCGCGGTGGTGCGCCGCCAGCGCACGACCCTGGAGATCGGTGTGGAGCCGGACGCGACGGTTGTGGTTGCCGCGCCGCTCGACGCCCCGCTGGAGGCCATTGCCGACAAGGTGCGCAAGCGTGCGGCCTGGGTGCGCCGCCAGCAGCGCTTTTTCGCCCGGTATCTGCCCCAGACGCCCGAGCGGCGTTTCGTGGCCGGCGAGACCCATCGCTATCTCGGCCGGCGGTACCGCCTGAAGGTGCGTGCCCACGCGCGGGCGACGGTCAGGCTGAGCCGCGGCTTCATTCTTGTTCACAGCCGCGAACCTGATCGGGACGAGGTCACGCGTGGGTTGGTCGAAGGCTGGTACCGTGACCGGGCTCAGGTCAAATTTGCCGAACGGCTGGAGGTGAATCTGGCGCGCTTCCCCGACCCGGAATCGGTCCGGCCGCAGGGGCTGAGCGTCCGCCGGCTGCGCCGACGCTGGGGGTCGATGTCGCCGACCTCGCGGCTGCTGCTCAACCGCCGCCTGATCGAAGCGCCGGTCGATGCGATTGACTATGTCATCACCCACGAGCTGTGCCACATTGCCGAGCCCCACCACGGGCCGGCCTTTTTCGCCCTGCTGGACCGGGTGCTGCCGGACTGGCCCAGGCGCAAGGAGCGGCTGGAGCGGTGCATGGCCTGAGGCGTCGGCTTGAAATCGCCCCACCACACGATTACCTTTTAACCGTATGATTCAGGTGACCGACGCTCTCCTTGACCAGATGGTCCGGGCCATTGTGGCCGAGGTCGATCCCGAGCAGGTCATTCTGTTCGGGTCCCGGGCCCGGGGCGACGCCCGGGAAGACTCGGACGTGGACCTGATCGTCGTGGAGGCCGAACCCTTCGGTAAGACGAGGAGTCGGCGACGAGAGTCAACCCGTATCCTCCTGGCCCTCTTCGATTTCGAGATCCCCATCGACATCCTGCTCTATAGCCGCGATGAGATCGCCTATTGGAGCGATTCGCTCAACCACGTCTTGGCGCGGGCGTTGCGAGAGGAAAGAACGCTCTATGAGCGACCTCAAATGCGCGAGAATGCTGTTTGACGCGGCCGAGCGTGTTCGGACTTCAGGCCAGGATCTTCGTCTGGGATGATTCCTATACAATGGTGTATATGCCAACAGTACTTAGCGTCGGACCATATCGTTTTTTCTTTTACTCGGGGGATCGTGATGAACCTCCTCATATTCATGTGGAGCGTGACAACGCTATCGCAAAATTCTGGCTTGATCCAAGCCGGTTGCAGAGCAGCAGTGGTTTTTCCCGAATGGAAGTTCGCCGCATCCAGCAACTTGTCAACAGACACCAGACGGAGCTAGTGGAGGCATGGCATGAGTATTTCCGAGCTTGAGATGACGATTCCCAATGCAGATGGGGTCACTCTCACGAATGATACGCTCAAGGTCGCCC